>CAYXQX010000257.1:0-5960 GCA_964467485.1 uncultured Porphyromonadaceae bacterium
TTGAAGGGTGCTTAAACAGGATGATGTTGAAATTAAGTTTAATGAAGCATTGAATGTAAAATCAAAAGAGGGGGTTTTTTAGTAAGGCACAAATCGCGCTTTCGCACAGGCTTTGTTGGAAGACTTGCCAGAGTGGGGTAAAAGATAAATTCCCTGCAAATCAATAGTTTACAGGGAATCATTTATTATTTTAAAAAATTGCCGATTTTCAATCCAAAATAAACTGTTCTTGGGTTCATTGGTCCGTAAATATATCCCGGATCACGGTCAATTCCACTATCAAAATCACTCTGATATGAATTGAATATGTTTTTTATTCCGGTAAATAATTGCAATGTAGCTCCGTTCAATTTAATGTTGTACCGTACTTTTAATCCTAAATCAAAAAAGCTTTCTGTTTCTCTCAATACACCATCATTAGGATTAGGTATCTGTAATCCAAAATAGGGAACAAGCATTTTTCCTGTATAGTTAGCTGTTGATGATATTCCCCAATTTTTTAATGCTTGCCAATCTAAAGTGAGGTATCCATAATCTTCAGGGGTTCGGAAAAATCTTTTTTCGTTAAATTCTTGTGATTCTTCGTATTTGCTATTTTGAACGGTAAAACCTGCTTTAAATGAAAATTTATTAATTGGCACTACATTTAACTCAATATTTACACCTTGTACTTTTGCCCCTTTATCAGCATTAACTCGTGTATAAATAACAGTACCGTTTTCGTCAGGCTCACTATATTCATTTGCAAAAGGATTATTCAATTGTGTGCAAAAACCTTCAACCAATAAGCCAACATAAACTTTACCAATTTTTTTGTTAAAGTCGAGTGATGCCATGTAACTATGACTTGTTTCTTGTTCTAAATTCGGGTTATTCTCGTGAATTACCTTTCTTGAACCTGATGTTTCAATGTGTAAATCTTCATCAAAAATTTGAGGAGCACGGTATCCTTGTGAGTAACTCATCCTCGCTTGTAAATATTTTTTTATGTCATATTTAAAGGTTAGCCTTGGGCTTAACACATTGCCTGATTTATCAGAACCTGAATGTTCTTTGTCTTCTACACTGTAATGGTCAAAGCGTGCACCAGCAGAAATTTTAAGTTTATTCCAGTTTATTTCATATTGTGCAAATATTCCGGTAGTATTAGTAGTTTGGTCTGCAACCATAACATTATCGGTATGTGGAACACTTATAATTGTATCGTTTACAATTATTGCATTATCAATATCGACATGTCCCAATTTTTTATCTTTAAGCCATGCGCCATTGTTTTCAATACCTACTACCAAATTTGAAATCCCGAATTTTGCATTATATTGAGTACCTATTGTATAAGAAAAGTCTTTGGTATTTCCATAATCACCAAGCGATTTTTCAGCCCCATAATATGAATCCCTATTTACTCTTTGCCCTGAAATATAAACTGAAAATAAATCGTTTTTCCTAACAAATTGTTCATAAGTTAATGCCCCTGTTGTAAGGTTATGGTTTAATGCTTCGGCAATATTTGCTTCATGTACTGTATAATCAAATTTATCTCCACCACGTCTGTCTTCTTTTATATTGAAGAAATCGGCAGTCAGTTTATTTTTTATCCCGAACCGATGGTATAATCGGGTTCCTATTGTGGTATTTTTTAAAGAGGCTATTTCAGAGAAATCGTCATTATTTGCATCAAAAGGTTTTCTATCACGGTAAAAACCATAAAGAGCCATGCCTGTTTTATTATCGGCAGAAACTAAAGATGTATTAAAATTAACAGAATAATCTTGTGCAGGATTACCCGAATCATCTAAGCCAACACCAATAAGCCCGGTATTTACACCAAATTCATAAGAATTGTTGATTGGATCTTTAAGGATAAGGTTTATTGTACCTGCAATGGCATTGCTGCCATACAATGCAGAGCCACCACCACGAACAACTTCAACACGTTCTATCATACTTGATGGAATTAATTCCAAACCATAAACACCAGCCAAACCACTAAAAATTGGGCGGCTATTTATTAATATTTGAGAATATGGACCTTCCATTCCATTCATCCTGACTTGTGAAAATCCACAATTCTGGCAGTTGTTTTCCATTCTTAAACCCGGGCAAAAATTCAAGCCTTCGCTTAATGTAACTGATTGTGTAGTAGCAAATAGCTTAGGCGTAAGAGTGGTAACGATTGTTGAAGATTCTATCCTGTTTGTTGCGTTTCTGTCTCCGGTAATCACAACTTCTTCAAGCCCCAAAACATCCATCTCTAATTCAAATTTCAGTTCTTTGGTTTCTCCTGCTTTAACTGTAATTTCTTTCTCTTGAGGTTTATAACCTAATGATTGTGCAATAATTACAAGTTTGCCTTCCGGTAGATTAATTAATTGATAATGTCCTGATTCATCAGTTGTAATCCCAATTGTTGTCCCTTTAACACTGATTGTTGCAAAAGGGATATGTTCGTCACAGCAAACCACGTGTCCGACAAGATTTGCATCGGTTTTTATTTTTTGTGCGAAAATGATTTGTGTTATTAACAATAAAAATATTGTCAGAATAATATGTATTCTGTTCATAATATCATGTTTTATTATTATAAATTAATTATTTTTTCGATATTAGATATTTCTAACTATAAATAGTGCCGAATGACAGAAATCAAAAAAATCTGTCATAAATAATGTAATGTGAAAATTGATATTATGAAATTGGGGGTGCTCTGCCTTTATGAAGATTTATGCAGATTAATGTATGCTTTGTTATAAATTTAAATGAGACTTTCTCTTTCTTTACAAAAACAATTAAGGCAAGAGTTAGAAAAACAATAAGAAAAAGGATCTCTAAATTTTGAAAGAATAAAAATTCAGCATTAGAATGATGATGTGATTTGTATGGTTTCGAATCGTTTGATTTGTCGTAAGGGTGAGCATGTACAATAATTGTTCCGTCATTTAGTTTATGGACGTGCAAGAAAATTGCATTGTTGGCAATAAACAGTCCCATTATACCTATCATTAATAGGGTAACGAACTTTATTGTTATATTTCTAACCGTCGATTTCACGAGTCGACAAATGTAGTTGATTTAAAATGATTCTAAATACCTAAATATTGGTATTTATTAAAAATTGTACTTTCTAAATTTTTGGTTTAGTAATCTGGTTGGTAGGTTTTTTTGCCTTGTTGGTAAGTCGCGAAACGAACACTTTCGTTTATTTTCAATATGGCAAATAGTATTATTCTATTTGATTTCAAGGATGTAAGGTATATAGCAAGATGCAAATTTCAATTATTTAGAAAAAAATATTTTCCAGAATATATCCTGATTTTTGTTTGCTTGAATAATCAAATCTGCCAGATTTGGATTATCCCTCCTGATTTTAATATCAGCATGTACTCCTTTAACCTCAACCTCTTTCGGTTTGAATCCATTTAAAGCCAATGTTAATTTGTAGGGCTCGTCCCCTACTATTGAAGATATTCCTGACAAGGAATTATTTGCCGGATCCCAAACCGGTTTTTCGATAAGATCAACATATCCCTGCATAAGATGACGATTACTTGAAATCCATTGAGGATACTCTTCAACCGCATGGACTGAGATCATCCTTGCCTCACCGGGTGATACTGATTGTTGCATATAATGGTCACCGTTGACCTTCCCCAAAAACTTATCATTCCAAAAATCATATAGGTAATAGGCTTTACCAGTCTCAAGACCCAGAGCTCCAGATGCAGTATTACCGCTTAATGGTATTTTGAAGTCCTTATTCTCAGCAGAATCATTGTAGAGAATTACCTGATGCCAATTATTCGAAACAGGAAAATCTAAAACAGGCAAGCCTCCGGTAAAGGCATGCAATGGTCTGGCGGACAGGGAGCTCTGGTGAAAAGGGAAAACCCGACTAAGATCATGAAGGACCTCTTCCGAAAACTTACTGAAACTTTCAGTTAATAGAAGTCTGCCACTTACTGCATATGACAATGTTAAAATACTCTTTCTTTGAATGGAACTGATTTTATACCTATGCTCACCGTGCCCGGCTTCGACAAGGGCTTTTCCGTCCATATCGTAATTTGTCAACAGACGATTTTTGTACCAGCGGTTGGCTGCTTTATTAAGAATCCTGGTAGTGATCACATTAGTATCCCCTTCGGTTCGAACAGAATTGACATATTCCAGGCTTGCATCGGATCCAATTCCTAATCTTTCTTGCAGATAAGCGTCAGAACCAAGAATCTCATGCGGTATCCGAAAAACATTGCAATATGCATTCAAGGCAGTTGAATAGCGGTCCTCAAATCCCCCACGCTGAGCATATGCCCTGCTTGGATAATCGTAGAACACTCCTTTAACACCACCAGAGCGAAGGTTGATATTGACATCTCTCCAATGCTTTAAATAGTCAGAGTCAGTATAATCATAGGGCTCGGCATAGAGTTTTCCCCAACCATCTATCCAGTCATCAGAATTTAGGAGATCGGGAATTCCGCCAATTCCCATTAGAACATGTGGATCACTTACTACCTTTTTATCCTTACGAACAAATTTCTGAGACTCATTATACAGCATATGTCCGGAAAAAGCCTTAGCATAATCTTCGGATCGAATGCCGGGTTGAAAATATGTGAGAGGGATACCACCCATTTCAAGGACTTTTGAAGCCCATTTTTTCGTTGTTTCGTATGGTTCTTTGTAATGATGATCTACCACACAGCGGTAGGCCCTGCCATGTCTTTGCCAATGTTCATTATCCCACCATCCCTGCTCGTTGTTTTGCTCATAATTATCGGGAACCAGCCTAATGGCTACAGGAGAATATTTAAGAAATCCACTTCCCCTGATTTTCTGCATTTCCTTCACGGCCCCAACTGTACTGTTTTCAGAAGTTGCATCAGCACCAAAATGTGTGACTGAGAGGAACCACATACATACGGAGGGGAAAGTATAGTAGTTAATATCGATCCCCCTGGCAAGTCTGGTTATATTGGCATAGGTTTCAAGTGATTCAAATGGATTCTCAATAAGGCCGTCCATATAAAACCTATCACCTGACAGGTATGTTGAACCAGTATCCACACGCCTTCCTACAGCATCCTCAGCTGATATGGATATTCTATCCCCTGAAACACTAATCCACTTCCTGAAATCCTTGTAAGTCAGACCTCCTGCAACAAGAGAGCTGGTCTGCGCTACATCAGGAAAATAACAAAGTAGATTATTTTCACTCCTGCCTTTTCCTTCATGCAACATAGATGTACTTCCGGCACCACTGTTACCTTCAAGAATCATCATACTATTATGTTCCTGATCTGGTAGAAAAGTTCCATTTAATACAACAATATTTGTCAATCTAACAGGCTTATCATAAAGGTTCCTAAAGGAGAAACCTATATCAACAAAGCTTGAATCAGGATAAAGAGTGAACTGTATTTCCAGCTCACCCGCATTTTCCCATCTGCTAAAAAGTGACAAGGAATTACCTCCCTCGAAGGCACTTTTCAGTTTACTTGATTTATTAGTCCAATTTAGTGAATTTCCACTTTTGAAACTGGTTTCCGGCTGATCAATCTCAATTCCAATACGCCCCAAATCGTTAAGGTCGACATAGAGCTTCGTAGTAAAGCCAAGCTTTGACTGCCTGACTATGAAGCGTTTGTTCTTCAAATCATAAATATCAAAACTTCCATTTTCCTGATCTATTCTTACTTCGATCAGATTATTGGATAATTTCTTAGCTTCCGAATCATTAACAGTCAATTTAGGTAATTCCGTTGGCAAGCCCCGACTATTATCTTTTTTGAATATCGGAACCGCAGTTTCATCACTTGATTCATATTGGGGCAAGAAGTATCCCTGGCGATTTAAAAATTGCTTGCCTTTTGCTTTGTCAATTGAGACAGTTCCAACGGTATAAAAACCATTGGCTTTATCCTCTTTAGTTATTGTTACATTTTCAAGAGGCCGGTTTC
>CAYXQX010000258.1:0-5949 GCA_964467485.1 uncultured Porphyromonadaceae bacterium
TCTGTTCTACCCTTTTTCAGTACTTATTGTCAAGTATATGTAACAGGGCAGGTCAACCTCAAGCCATTCTTCAATAGCGCATTAAATATCAAACCACGATCACATCATCTTGAGGAAGGTTTGATACCTAAAAAAAGTATGAAAAACATTGATGGCTGAAGATACTTGGAAGAAAAAGATGTCATGGAATCAGAATAATCCTGATGCTAATAACGAACCTCTCCCCAGTGGCCACACACGCCGGGAGTACTATGACGCCGGCTTTTCCGAGATGGACATCGAGTACTGGGGTCTTGACCAGCCCGGTGCACCAGATCCGCTGGCTGCCGGATTTTTAATAATGGATGTGCTGGACGGGGATTTTGATGGGGACGGGGAGCCGGATTTATAAGAAGATCATTCAAGTTAGAATTTGTACCCGACTATTTACAATAGATCGACATTAAACGGGGAATGACCTCTGTCCTGGATCTGGTTAATGTGATAGAACCAGTGCTGGAATCCTATAGCCTTGAGGTGTGGAAGACTGATGCTCCAGATCTATTTAATTATTTGTGCGGGAGAGAATAAATTTGGTGAAATCAACTGAAGAGTTTGTCTTTAGCTGCCTTAAATTGATCATCAGTAAGTTTGTCTTTTTCATGCTTAGTAATTAAAAGTTCTAATTTGTCACCCAGGGCATCAATTTGGGGATATTTCTGTGAGATCGGTTTGGTTTTTGGGTTTGGTTTCGGAAGTTGTTTTGATACTGCTCGCTGATAGATCCCTTTTGGATTTGATCCATATTTATTCGGGCTTTTTTCTCCATCTGTGAGAAACATAATGACCATAATAATAGTTCCTGCTACAGGAATTAAATTTACCAGCAAGGCCCATCCACTTTGTCCAATGTCATGGAGCCTTTTTACTGCAACTGCCAAGCTAGGAGTTATGATGGCAAGATTAAATAACCAGTATAAAACGTAATTTGCTTCAAAGGATATATCTATGACGAGAACCAGAAACCCTAAGATCAAGTTACCTAAAATCCAGGTCCAATATTCCCGCCTGCTGGCCCGTCCTGAAAAAAGTGCGTATTTTCTCCAAACCCCACCATACACATTCATTATATGCTCCTTCTAATTCAAATAGAGTTTAGCATATTTTGTTAGTGACAGTGTTTTGCATGCATGCAAATAATTTAGGATTTATTATTGATTGTTTCTGTGAAATGGTAGAAGGTGTTATTTTTGGCACCAAAATTATTTCTAATATTTTCATGTTTTATGTTTCCGATTTCTTATGGTGTTCTCATTCGACTTACACCTTAGATAGGTACCACTAAAACATTTTGACATGAATAATTAATAGCCTATACTCTAATAGCCTTACTGTTTAAGCCCAATCTGGAAGATAATACCCTCATGGATAATATTATTTCTGAAATTTTCACGGTAATTATCATTTTATCCTTTCCTGTTTTAGTATTAGTCTTGTTAATTTCTCCAAAACAGAGAAGAATAAAAAAATTCAAGGAAATTGCAGAGCAAGATTATCAAAATGCTCGAGGATTACATCATCTTGACTACCTATATAAAGCGGCTGAAAAACTCTTAAAGAAATCTAAGGCTCACAAGAAAGTTGTAGATAAAAACAATCGTCAACTCGCAAAACTCGTGAAAGAAAAGAATGATCAATTATATAAAACAGTAGAAACCCGGATTGTGGAAGACCATTTTCAAGAGGTTAATGGTATTGGTCCGCAATTATCAAAAAGGATAATTGATGAGGTATTTACTGGCAGGCTGAATAGTTTAAAGTCAGCTATCTGGGTTAATGGTGTGGGGGAAGAAAAACAATATTTGATCAATGGTTGGATAAATAAGTATAAGAAAAAAGCTTTACTTATTGTCGTATCGGATTTTCAAGGAAAACAAGTAATCTTGGATAAATATGATCATGAAATTGGTCAAGCTGACGCTCTATATTCATCTTCAAAAATGGAGCTAGAGAAAATTCAGAACAAGTTAGAGAGGTGTCTCCTTGAAATAAACAAATTAAAAAATATCACAATCAAGGATTTCATTAATGCCCAAAATGGCGATAAGTCAAAAATTGACGAGATCGATTACTTTATAAAAGGCATCTTCGGAGAGTGGGAGAAAATACCCAATTGGTATAAGAAGTTAATGGAAGAAAAACATGCTTAGAAGGATCAGTCACTCATTTCTGAATTTTTTTACTAAAGTGGAGGCTGAGTATTTCCCTCTGCGTTTTGAAATGGATCTTGATGATCAAGGAAATCACCTTGTTCAGATCTACAAATCAAAAAATGGAGCTGAGGAAAAAGTTACGGATGTTGCCGATATCTGGCAATACGGCAACGCATATACCTCGGAGGAAAATGGAAATAGAATTACCATGCTGTCTGATCAAGATCGCCATACGCTTTTCTCCCTCAAGAGTCTAAATCCGATTTTGTTGGATGATGGTACTTTAAAATTTGAGATTGAACCCCCGGTCCTAAAATACATCCGTTCCAAACCCAATGTTCAGGAAGATGACAAATCGAAAGAGCTAATTATCAGTGATGAACCGTTAAAGCCAACCTTCAAAATCGACTATAAACCAGGGAAGGAATTCAGTATAGAAGCAGGTTATACCCCTGGAGGTGAAGGAGGAATTGTTCCAGTTGATCAAATTAAAAGAACAAAATCGGGCGATTATATAAGGATAAAAAACCTTTTTGTTCCTCTTGAGGAAGTAGGAGAGGAAATTCATAGATTTCTTGACCAGAAACTTACCAAGGTTGAATACAATGACATACCAGAATTCATTCTCAGGGATTTGGTTCTAATTAAAGAAGAGTCAAACGCAGTGTTGACTGATCTGGCTCAACAAGTAAAGGTGTATGTTGAACCGCTAAAACCTAAAGTCCGAGTTGATAAAGGTGAAGCAGGTTGGCTCAACTTTCAGGTAGATTATGAAATCGGGGGACAGCTAATTCCGCACCAGAGGCTAAGATTTCAGAAAGCGGATAAATACATTGCCATAGATAACTATACGTTTGTGGAATTTGATCAAAAAACCATTTCTGATACGGAGAGACATATTAATGACCTAAATGCAGAGATGATTGAAGGTGACCTGGGATATAGGATTCCGGCGACAAAATTTATCACCCTGGAAGATTTTATCCACGAAATAGGAGGTTCCCAGGAATTATCCAAAGCTTATGAAAACTTTATTTCCCAATTGAAAGATTTTCAATATGATGACACTTATTTCCTGGGGGATAAGTTTGAGAAAAGATTAAGCGATTCCGGCTTCAGCATCCGGCCATACCAGAGGGCTGGTATTCATTGGTTAAATTGGTTAAGAGATAATCATTTGCATGGTGTGTTGGCAGATGATATGGGTTTAGGAAAAACCCTTCAATCATTAGCGACCTTGCGTCTGGGATATGAAGCCTCAAAAAGCAAAAATCACAGTTTGATCATCGCCCCCAAATCAGTTCTTCACCATTGGCAGAGGGAGTTACAGCGATGTTTTCCTGCCCAGAGATCCTATATTTATCATGGGGCAAACAGAAGAAAGTCAGTATTAAAATCAAGTATACCCTTTGTGATTATCACAACCTACTCTACTGCATCAAGGGATATCGAACTCTTATCAGAAACCCCGTTTTATTATTTGATTTTGGACGAAGCCACCAAGATCAAGAATCCTGCTGCAATCCGTACACAAGCAATCAAGGCTTTAAACGCTACACACAGAATTGCTTTGTCGGGGACACCGGTCGAAAACCGGCCTGCAGAACTTTGGTCATTATTCGATTTCTTAATGAAAGGCCACCTAGGGAAACACGGAACGTTTGTGCGGCTTATTGAAGACCCGATCCTCTCTGGTAATGGTAAAGAAGTTAAGCTTCTGGGCAGGAAAATCAGTCCATTCTTGCTTCGAAGGAATAAAAAGGAAGTTGAAAAAGATTTGCCGGAAAAAATGGAAGTGAAAGAATGGTGTGATCTCACACTTGAGCAAAAACAATTATATGGGGAACTACAGGGAAGAACAAAGCAAGTACACAGCTCTTTGATAAAAGGAGAACATGTAAATTACACTACAAGCATTCTGCCCATTCTCACCTGGTTGAAACAGATTTGTGATCACCCAGCTTTGTATACGAAAGAAATGGATCCGATATTGGGTAGATCCAATAAATTCGATTGGATAGTAGATAAAATAGATGAAATCCTGCTTGAAGGAGAGAAAGTTGTTGTATTCAGTCATTTTTTGGATATGTTGGGTTTGTTGGAAATAAGAATGAGAGATAAACGCTATCCGTATATCCGGATAGACGGGAGCACAAATCAAAGACAGAAACTAATCGATGATTTTAATAAGGGAAATGCAAAAGTTGCCCTGTTAAGTTTGATGGCTGCAGGACACGGCATTAATATGACTGCTGCAAACCATGTGATCCATGCTGACCGTTGGTGGAATCCTGCCATTGAAGCTCAGGCTACGGACAGAGTCCATCGGATTGGTCAGAAAAAGACTGTGTTTGTCTACAATATCCTGGTGGAAAACACACTTGAAGAACGAATCGATCGCTTATTAGAAAAGAAAAGAAATATGTCTGATCAAATACTGGAATCAGCCAAGCGCACTGAATTGAAATGGACCAAGGCGGAATTAATAGAATTGCTTAGACCCCTGGATTAAAAATTGTTCATCCAAAGACTTTCCATCGAAGTCACCAATAAGTGCCAGAAGGAATGTCCATTTTGTTATAACACTAGTAATTCTGGAGGTATGTCGGAATGGAATCCCAGAACCCTAGTAGACTTTGTCCTGGACTGCCAGGATGCCGGAACCTAACTTGTGACATCCTTATATTTCCCCAAGGTTTCTAAGGCAGATGCGAGTTTATTGATCTCTCCCGTGGTGTTTACCGAAACCATTGGAGAAGATATCAATAACCTGATAAGGTCACCTATTATTATCACGGACGAAAAAGGGAATCCCAAGGAATCTCAACGAAAATGTAGCTGGCAGAAACCTGCTCAACGTCTAGGTTTTCTCGCAAGAAAAATAAATATGAGACCTGTAAATAGTGAAAATATTACGTAGATTAACACCTGTTCAAACTTGAACAAAAGACCAACAATTGCTAGTATAGCTCCAAATAAAAATGAAAATACCCCGAGAATAGCTAAAATAATATTCATCCACGGAATATCCATTAGCCTGATTTGGGGGTTCGATTTGGATGATCCTGCATTAATTAGATATGATTTATCTAAATTATTTTCAACGTAGTCCTTTGCATCTTTCAATCCCAGACTATATTCTTCACGGGCTAATTTTATAGCCTCAATTTTTCGTCCCATTTTTAACAATGACCGAATTTGAACATCGACTTCATAGATTGACACACTTTGTGATTTGATGGTTTCTTGAAGTTCTTCTTTGGAATCAATTCCTTGATCGTCTCGAGACTTTTTGGCTATCTGTTGCACAATTGAAACTGCATCTTTGAGGGGGAGAGAGAAAAATTCTCTCTCTTGTTTTACTCGATACCTGGCAAGTTCGTTATGAACCAATTGTTCAGCCAAAACCATGTCTGGAACAGGTTCTTCATAGGCTACCAAGTATTCTGTGGGAATACCAGTTCCGGAGGATAGCTCCTTGGCTCTTTCCTCTGGGTCTCGACCGGTCATGCCAATCTTCAGCATGTTCTTCTGATGGGACGGGTTGATTAGGATATATATGTAACCAGCGGTAATGTTCATAATTAATCTCCATTGTTTTGATTTTCAATTGTTATTATAAATTATGATTATTACCTAAAGATACCCAGTTCACCCGGAAGGAAGAGTGGAGGACATTAGGGGAATAAATAACTTCTTTATGGACCAGCGGGGGCATTTGAACAGAAAGTTACGGTTTAAAAGTGGATGACAGCCG
>CAYXQX010000259.1:0-5900 GCA_964467485.1 uncultured Porphyromonadaceae bacterium
ATGTTCTTTCTTGGCAAATAAGGACTCAGAGCTTATATCTTAAATATGATGTTAGAGAAATGAATGAGAAAGAAATAGCCAGATTTGAAGAAATAGAGGCTAAATCAAAAAATAGATAAAAAGAAAAATACCTCAATGTTGAAATAACAAAGCAAATGCTCTATCTGCGAAACAAATTCATTATGGCCCCGGTAAAACTTGGCTACAGCGATGGATCCGGATCTGTTTTGAAGAAGCACCTTGATTTCTATTCAAAACGATCTCACCATATTGGAGCCATTACTCCCGAACCCTTATACTTGGATGCCGGATTGAGAGAGCTGCCAACCCAGCTTGGAATTGATGACGACAATAAAATTGAAGGATTAAGAAGGCTCACTTCTGTAATGCATGACAGTGGGGCCAAAGCCATTGCTCACCTAAATCATCCGGGCAGAATGGTCAACCCCAAAATATCGGGGAATTATTTCTGGTCTTCAACTGAAAATCCTTGTGAAAATGGTGGTGCTACACCTACCAGAATGAACAGGGAAATGATGGACCGAGTGATAAAATTATTTGTACAAAGCGCAATTAGAGCTGTTTCTGCAGGATTTGATCTCATTGAAATGCAATTCGGACACGGATATCTGCTGGCACAATTTATTTCACCAGCTGTCAATGACCGCAGTGATGAGTACGGCAGCAATTTTGAAAACCGAATCCGGTTTCCTATTGAAGTGGCTGAAGCTGTCAGAAAGGCTGTATCAGTGCCAATTATTGCCCGCATTAGTGCAGATGAAATGATACCAGAGGGTTTTCATTTATCAGATATGATCAATTTCGCTTCTTTACTAAAGCTGAATGGAATAAGCGCTATTCATGTATCCGCAGGATCAGCTTGCTCTACCCCTCCCTGGTTCTTTCAGCATATGTTTGTTCCAAAAGCTAAAACATGGGAATTCGCGGCTAAAATCAAAGAACAGGTCGATCTACCCATAATTTTTGTTGGACAGATAAATCAAGCCAAAGATATTTTACATTTGGAGACTCAGTACCCTGAAGACTATATAGCGATAGGCAGAGGTATGATTGCAGACCCAGACTTTATAGGTAAGTACCTGGGTAAAGTGCATGGGAACATTAGGCCTTGTTTGGCCTGTGCGGATGGTTGCCTGGGGGGAGTAAAAAAGGGAGAAGGCCTGGGATGTCTTGTTAATCCCCGCGTAAATACTATGCTGGGAGAAATCATCCCAACAAAAACTACAAAGAAATATGCAGTGATAGGTGGAGGCCTGGCTGGCATGGAAGCAGCTATCACGCTAAAGAAAAGAGGCCATGAGGTACATCTGTTTGAAAAAGGTGAATTGGGCGGACAATTCATACTTGCACCGCTAACTCCTAAAAAGCAATCAATGAACACCTTGGTTCCATTTTACATTAAAGAGTTGAATGACAACAAAATAACTATAATAAAGAAACAAGCTAATAAGACCGACCTTATAGGGAAATATGATGGCGTAATAATTGCCAGTGGTTCAAAACCAAAAAAGTTACCAGTTCCGGGATTGGTAATTTTTTATTGGGCAGATATTCTCTTGAAAAAGGAACTCCCTGAAAACAAGAAAATTCTCATCATTGGTGGTGGATTAATAGGTGTAGATATTGCCACAGCTCTTATCCCTCTCAACAATCAGGTTATTATCGTAAAACGCACAACAGACTTTGGAGAAGACATGGAGATGATAGCCAAAGCCTTATCACTTAAAATGCTTAAAGAGGAAAATACTGTATTTAGCGATCATACAAACATTATAAAAGTTGAGGGTTCTACTATATTTGCCGAGAAAAACGGACAAGATTTCCGGTTTGATGATATAGATATTATTGTGGTCTCAGCAGGTATGCAAAGTGAACAAACACTATATACGGAATTAATCGGTCAAATCCCGGTCTGGCTTGTTGGAGATGCTAAAAAAGTAGGAAAAGCCCAGGATGCTATACGTGATGCCTATGAACTGACAATTTCTTTATAAATGATTTAGAATACATTATGGAAACAAAAAAAACAAAAATCGGAATTATTATCTGCGATCGCTATCGGACTTGTGCTGGAGGCAAATGCTTAAGAGCTCTGAAAAATAAGGAAGGAGCCTTTAGTATATATGGTGAAGATGAAGAAGTTGAACTGGTTGGTTATACCACCTGTGACGGTTGTCCCGGTGGAAATATTGAACATGCACCGGAGGAAATGAAGAAAAATGGAGCTGAAATTGTCCATTTCGCAACAGGTTTTGTGGTTGGCTATCCACCCTGCCCATACATTGAACATTTTCGTGATTTCATCGAGGAAAAATATGACATGAAAGTAGTAGTTGGGACACATCCCATTCCTGAAAAATATTTAATCACACATAGTAAGCTAGGAACATGGGATACCCCGGAATGGAAGGAATTGATTAAGCCCAGCTTGTCAGATCGGGATACGAGATTGTCATATGATTAGAAAGTAAAACAATAGCTATGAACCATAAATTTGCATTCGCGGTAAATTCAGGAAATCGCTTTATGAGAAGTCATTTCGGAGATGCTGACAAATACCTTTTGTATGAGATTGAATCAAATGAGTTGAAGCTGGTTGCGGAAGAAAAAAACATTTTCAAGCATTTAGATGAAGAAAAGAAACACGGATCACAAAAGAAAGGAAGTGCGATAATCAAATTCCTAGTCGATAAAAATGTTAAGGCTATTGTTTCTCTGCAATTTGGGCGGAACATCAAAATGGTTAATAAACACTTTATACCTATTATAATTCAAGAAAATAATCCTGACGATGCTATAGTGATAATTAACAAACACTTGCATTGGATAAAAGATGAATGGGAACATAAAACAAGTGAATACAATTTATTTATGATAAAAAATGGGATATTGAAATCAAAAATAAAATAGATTCAATTTTATTCCTCTAATAAACATTATCATATTGAAAAATATCCTCTTAAAACCAATTGGTGTTGTACATTCTCCCTACATAGAACCCAAGGGTGTTCCAATACAGCCTGCCAGGAACAACAATATAAAAGGTAGCATTGAAATATTTCCTGAGTTCGCCAAAGGGTTAAAAGATATTGAGGGTTTCTCTCATATTTTTTTAATTTATAACTTTCACCTGATTAATAAGACATCCCTAAGCGTTATCCCTTTTTTGGATTACCAATCCCGAGGTGTTTATTCAACCCGTGCTCCCAATAGGCCAAATCATATTGGCTTATCATTGGTCAGCTTATTAAAAGTTGAAGATAATATCCTACATATCTGTGAATTTGATATAATTGACGGAACTCCAATTTTAGATATAAAACCTTGTATCCCTGATTTTGACTTCACCAATGTTAATAAAACAGGTTGGTTTGAGAAGGCACCAAAAAAACTATCTTTAACCAAAGATGATGGCCGGTTTATTAAGTAACTTTTTGTGAAAAATAATATGACCAGCACAATTTAATTACCTGGCAAAAATGACCTCAAAATTAACCAAGGCTATATCAAAAAAGAATTTCGTCTCATTCCTATGGCATGGAGTCTTTCTTGCCTTGGCCCAGAGTTTCTTAGACATAGATACCATAGTCCCGGCAATGCTTATTGAAGCTGGAGGAACTTCTATGCATATAGGCTTAATGGCCACGATCCTTACTGGCGGGTCAAGTCTTACTCAAATATTATTTGCACCATATGTCAGCAATAAGTCACTAAAAAAGAAATACCTGCTGCTGGGAATCAATACACGAATGTTTGCCCTCTTAGGGTTAGGAACAATACTTTTCTTCTTAACATCTGACCACCAAGGCAATGTGATCTGGCTGATTTTTCTATTTATCACAATTTTTGCCGTTGGTGGAGCTTTTGCCAATGTTAGTTATACTGATATCGTGGGTAAATCAATATTACAGGACAACAGGAAAGCATTTTTTTCATCAAAGCAGATGCTAACTGGTATTGTGTTGGTTTTATCAGCATTTTTCGCAAAGCAAGTTATCAGCAGTACCGATTTCCCATTGAATTATGCTTATGCAATTCTTATTGGATTTCTAGCTTTGTCCTTGGCATCATTAGGATTTTGGAGAATCAAAGAAGTTATTCCTGCTTCTTTACCCATTAAAAACTTTAGAGAATTTTTGAGAATAATGGGCTCTGAACTTAAGAAAAATCCAAGATTGGGCTACTTCTTAGGTTTTGTCAATACACAGGGAATTGTTATCAGTTTTTTACCTTTCATCATTCTCTATGCAAAGGAATATTTTCAACTCGATAGCAGTGGAATTGGTAATATGTTAATCTTCAAGATTTCAGGATCTGTACTGATCAGCATTCTAATTTTCATTTTCTCAAAAAGGATAAAATATCGCAACATCTTATACATCAATAGTCTTCTGGCAATATCATTACCACTACTAATAATGCTACCCAAGGGCCCTCCCCCATTTTTCCTGATTTTCCTTATCGGGGGAATCGTGTTTGCCCTTTATGCAATAAGTATGAACGGTGTTCTTCTTGAGATCTCAAGAAATCATAACAGAGCTATTTATGCCGGTTTTTTAGGAGCCGGAAATATTATACCTGCATTATTTCCCCTACTGGGAGGATGGCTGATAAAGGCAGTTAGTTTTGAAAGCTTTTTTATACTATTTATCGTAATAGTTGCTAGCTCAATGTTTTTTATTTATAAAATCAAATGCAACAAATAGATCAAAAGATTATTACCCGCTAGCTGAAATACTCTTGAGCTTTTCTCTGTCGCTTATAACTATCTCTCGTCCATCAAGACTAATGATATTCTCCTTATCAAACTCCTTAAGAAAGCGCACTGAACTTTCGAGGGAGATAGAGGCAAAATCAGCAATATCCTGACGAGTTAGCAGTTGAAAAACCTCTTCATTAAGAAATTTCTCATCCGACAAATACAAAATTGCAGATGCTAGCTTGCCCCTCATCTGATTATAGTTTAAACTCCTGATTATTTCAATCATACGATGCTCATTCAAGAAATTCTGAGCTATCAGTTGCATCGCAAATTCATTGTGGTCTTTAAGCAAACTGCCAAAACTATCCTTATTTATCATGCATACTAATGTGTCCTTTAAGGCTATTGCAGATGTAAGATAATGGCTTTCCCCAAATACTGCGGATAATCCTAAAAATTCACCGGCTTTAGCAATTCTCAAATTAACTTGTTTCCCCTGCCCCGTTGCCACGTAGGTTCTGGCCAACCCATTAATTATATATAGCACATAAGGCGAAAAAGCACCTTGCTTGAAGATGTTCTCTCCTCCAGCATAACTTAAGCGTGTCCTGCTTTCCTTTAATTCCAGAAACTCATCAGGAATAGTATTATGATTCTCATCCATTGAAATAGTTTTGTTAAAAAGCCATGCAAAGCTATTCAATTGTACTATGCTAACAAAAAGCTTGTCACATTTCAACTTTTAGTTTATGATCTTGCAATACCCAAAATCAATCAATCCCTTTAATCATTCGCACTTTTGCAAAATAAAAAATTAAGAAATGAAATATTTACAAACAAACCTTCAAGAAGTAGAAACAGCTGCAGAGCTGGAAAAGATGATCAGCGAAAATGAAAAAGTAATGTTAAGCTGCGGTCGTATGGGGCCTATGTGTATTCCTGTTTACGATATTATGGAAGAACTAGAGGAAGAGCACCCAAATGTCAAATTTGCAGTAATGTCTTTTGACGTTCCTGAGGCTGGAATTATTCGTAATGCTCCTGAATGCAGAGGCTTCATGGGACTTCCTTTTAATACGTACTACAAGAATGGTGAAGTAGCACGAGCAACCACAAGCATTCAAAACAGAGACCAGATAATGTCTATCATCTCTGAGAAACTTTGTAATTAATCAAA
>CAYXQX010000260.1:0-5876 GCA_964467485.1 uncultured Porphyromonadaceae bacterium
GTTATTCGTTACTCGTTACTCGTTACTCGTTACTCGTTACTCGTTCAGTCGTCCCTTGATTTGATGTTGAGGAAGAGATGAAGGGTCTTAACGTTAAGTAAGATTTCTTTTCGCATAGGGTACAAAGTTTGCAAAAAATAAATAAAAATAAAATGAGTACGTTCATTAATTGCATGGTATTTGCATTTATTATCTTTGTGTTTGATGAGAAGCTAACCTAATGAAGAAAGTTATCTATCAGTTATTGCTGATTTTCAATATATTACTAGTCTTGCCGGGATCCACCCTGGGTTTTCAGCAAAGGCATGATCGTGACTCTTTGCGGATAGTTAAAGACTCCCTGATGAGTTTGCTTAGAATGAAAGACTCTCTATTGCTCCAGTCCAGCCTTGATTCATTATATTTGAATAACCTGATTTTTGCTAAAGATAAGGAGAATGATTCCCTTCAGCATGAATTGCGGAGCATGATTTTACAGGATAAGCTGGATAGTGTAAGGCAGTATTCCATTGACTCTGTAAATAGGGATTTTAATAGATATACCAGATGGGAATTGAGCGATTTTCTTTACGATATTGATGAGGATTCTGTAAGGAGCAGTTTGGACAGACTGCTAGGGGAGGTTTTTCATGATGATGCCAAGTCTCCGAATGGAGAGATTCTCAAACGTGACATGAATACTTTGTTTTCGCACCTGGCAAATGATTCTATGCATTTTTTCCTGATTAATGGTGAGAATGATACCGTTCCTTTTGTGATGAAAAATAATTATGCTGATTCCACATCAATGTTTTTGGTAAATAACAGGAAGGATTCGGTGAAAATCTATCTATACGGAAACGAAAAAAACTCTATTTATCTTGTGGCCGATGATGATTTTCGACTTACCCAAATGTATAAAAAGAATGTTCCTCCTGGTATACTAAAGAGGGACTGGGTTGATATTAGTGGGATAAAAATTCCCAAGAGGAAAGTCCTTGCAGCCAGACCTACAAATTGGAGTAAGGGGGGTAATATTGATTTTAGTTTATCCCAATTGGCATACTCTCATTGGGCAAGGGGGGGGGCAAATAGGGCTTCATTTATTATTACCAGTAAGGGGTGGGCGAATTACAAAAAGGGAAAAGTTTCATGGAACAATGATTATTATTACCGCTATGGAGTCCTTAAAATGGAGGATGTGAAGCTCCATAAGAATTTTGAATTACTAAGAATTAAGAACTCTTTTTCCCATCAGGCTTATAAAAATTACCACTATTCCATCAGCTCCCAATTCGACAGTCAACTTTTTCCTGGTTACCGTAGTGCTACCGACACCATACCTGTATCGAAGTTTATGGGGCCGGCTACCTACAATTTAGGTTTAGGAATGACATATAAGCCATCGAAGGAGCTTACCATTACCGGTGATCCTATTTCAGGAAATTTCAAGTTTGTACTTGACACCCTCACCATTAATCCCAGAGCATATGGTGTTCCGGTTGGACAAAGGGTTACAATGCAGATGGGTTTTGGGATAAAGGCCACATATAGGAAATCATTATGGGGAAAGATTAATCTTAATACTACCCTTGGGCTTTTCAGGAGTTATGTTAATAATCCGATGCCAGATATTGATTGGATGACTGATATAAAGCTTAAGGTCTTTAAATACCTGGATACCAAGTTTTACCTACATCTAGTGTATGATGATGATGTTGTTTTACCTGATTATGAGTTTATAGAAGGTGTTCGAACAAAGGTGGGTACCGGTAAGTTTGTTCAGGTTAACCAATCTTTCGGAATAAGCTTTGTGTTCCATTTCTAGCGATCTGTTCAGCGCTAGAAATTCTAATTAAGGTTTCTTTATACTTATAGGTATATACTGGCTATAAAAAACGCGGCGTATATTACAGAAGCTATTCCGTTGGTTGTTCCAAAAGCTCTGTTTATCCTGCTTAAATCGTTTGGCTTGACAATCAGATGCTGGTATATTAGAAGGCTAATAAACAAAACTGCGCCAATCCAATATATCCAGTTAAAGTTAGCTAGTGTTCCGGTTAATAATACCATCCCGATGCTTATAAAATGCAGGCCAATTGAAACAATTAGAGCGTTTTGTGCACCAAGTTTTGTGGGTATAGAAAAAAGTTTTTCTTTTCTGTCAAATGATTGATCCTGAAGAGAATACATTACATCAAATCCACTGACCCAGCTTAAAACCAAGCCAGAAATCATCAGGGGCAGCCAATGGAATTCACCGCTTACCGCCAGGTAGGCTCCAATTGGGGCAATGGCCAATCCCATGCCAAGTATCAGATGGCACCATGCCGTAAACCTTTTTGTATAGCTATATCCCATGACTACCAGTAATGCTACTGGAGACAAGAAAAAACACAGAGGATTAAGAAAGAAAGCAGCGCCCATAAAAAGCAGAGAATTTATTATTGTGAAAAACAATGCTGATCTTGCCTTAAGGATGCCGGCAGGAATCTCCCTGTTGGCTGTTCTGGGGTTTCTGGCATCTGATTTTCTGTCGGCGTATCTATTAAATCCCATAGCAGTGTTCCGGGCAAATATCATACACAATATTACAATTAGCAATATCCTGAGGGTGAATTGATAATCATGAATACCTACAGCCAGGAAAAATCCAATCAGGGCAAAAGGCATTGCAAATATTGTATGCGAAAATGTAACGAGATTCAGGTATTTATTTATTTGGTTCATTATTCTCTTCGGTTGTTCTTGGTGCAAATAATTGTGCAAATGTCTAATTTCCTAAACAAATAATATATGAGCTTGTTTAAGTTGCAAAGAAAAAGTAAAAAAAGAAAAAGCAAAAAAGAAAAAAAAGAAAAATGAAGATAGCAATTATTCTTGGCAGCGTGAGGGAAAACCGCAGAAGTGTTAATGTGGCTAAATTATTGAATGAATTACTTAAAAAGAGAGGTGGAGTAGAAGTTGAATTGCTTGATCTTAAAGAATATTCCTTTCCAGTAATGGAAGAAAGGCTTCGTTTTCTTAAAAATCCTCCTGATGGCATGATTGATTTCAGTGCAACTCTTGATAGTGCAGATGGAATTATAATTGTTAGTCCTGAATATAATGGAAGCTTTTCGGGAGTATTAAAGAATACGCTTGATTATTTTAAAGATGAGTATTTTAAAAAGGCTGTTGGGGTAGTTACTGTTAGCAGCGGTTCTTTGGGAGGGGTTAATGCATCACATCATCTTCTCTCATGGGCTCTTCATGTAAAAGCTATACCATCTCCGTTTAAGTTAATGGTACAAAATGTTGACGACTTGTTTAATGAGGATGGAGAGCTAAGCGACAATGATTTAGGAGACAGATCAGAAAAGTTTTTGAAGGAGTTTTTGTGGCTTACTGAATCTCTTTCAATAAAAGAATAGTACCCTGTTAAAGGATTTGTATTTTCGTGCATGTATAAAATGATAGTTACTGATCTTGATGGAACTCTTCTTCAAGATGATCAAAAGATAGGTGAAAAGGATTTGCAAAGTTTAGTAGATCTCGGCAAGCAGGGGTATACTAGAGTCATAGCTACTGGTCGTTCACCATTTTCTTTTAGTAGAGTTATTCCTGATGACTTCCCAATAGATTATTTGGTTTTCAGCTCTGGGGCAGGAGTGATGAATTGGAACTCAAAAGAAATCCTGGTGTCTCATTCGCTTGAAGAAGATAAGGTAAAGGAGCTGGCTTTGTTGTTTAGGGGCATGGATGTTGATTTTAAGTTATTGGCTCCAATTCCAGATAATCACTTTTACGTTTATTATCAGAATGGAATAGCTCACCCTGATTTTCTAAAGAGAATGGATTATTACAGGGGATATGAGGAGGAAATAAGCTTTGAGCCAATGAATTTTGGGTCCGCTTCTCAATTTCTCATAATACTTCCCAATGATCCTGCCAGATATGAAGAGCTAAAAAAGATGTGTTGGGGAGTGAAGGTTGTGAGGGCTACCTCTCCAATTGATCACAAATCCATATGGATGGAGATTTTTCACCCACTTGTATCTAAAGCCGAAGGAATTAAATTCTTGTGCGAAAGGCTAGATATCCCATCAACAGAGACCATCGCAGTTGGGAATGATTTTAATGATTTGGACATGTTGAGTTACACAGGAAAATCCTATGTGGTAGATAATACACCTCAAGAAATTAAAGCTCTCTACCCAACAGTAAAATCCAATAATGATGCCGGTTTCACTGATATGCTCAAAAAGGAAAAAATATTGAGCTGATTATTTTCTCAGAGTAGCACCAAGTTTGTCCTCAAAAGCTGAGATCAAGCTTTTCATCACCTTGTCAACCTTTTTATCTACAAGAGTTTTAAACTCATCCTGGAGGATGAAACTAATAGCATAAGATTTCTTCCCCTTGCCAAGTTTGTCGCTTTCAAAAACATCGAAAAGTGAAACTTCTTTTAGTAATTTTCTCTCCACCTGGAAAGCCAGACTTCGGATTGTTTCAAACTCTGTTTCACTATCCAGGATAAGGGCCAAATCCCTTTTAACAGCGGGATACTTCAATACCTCCTTATACCTGATACTCGAATCAGATTTTTTAAGAATGGCAGTCCAATCCAGGTCGGCATATTGAACAGACTGATCAATTTCAAATTTCTCGAGAAGGGCTGGACTTAATGTGCCAAGACTAGCAATGAGCTTATTATGGTATTTTAATTGCAGGCCTTCGGCAAATACAGTATTCTTAACTGAACAAGTATCAATCTGATCCACCTCAAATCCCATTCTTACCAGAATATTATTGACATAAGCTTTCAGTTGATAGAAATCTGATTCTGTTTGTTTGATGTTCCAGTGTTCTTTATTTTTTTTGCCTGAAAGAACCAGCATTAGAGATCTATTCTCTTTATATGCCTCTGTAGAGAATTTGTTCTTGTCTGGATTAGTCTTATATGTATTTCCAAACTCGAACAATCTCAAATTTTCATTTCGATGTTTAATATTCAGAGCCAAAGCTTCCATTCCACCAAAGATCAAGCTTTGTCTTAATACACTCAAATCATTACTGAGGGGATTAACCAGACGGACAGATTCTATCTCGTTGAAGGCTTCACTATTTTCGTAATATGTTGAGCGGCTTAGTGAGTTTGCCATCATTTCCAGGAATCCGCTGGCAACCAATTGCTCAGAGATCAGGTTTTCCATCTGATCAGGATCAGGCTTCTTACTGTATGATAATGTTGAGTATACCTCATCATGCAGACCGATTGCATTATATCCATAAATTCTCAGGATCTCTTCGATGACATCTGCCTCTCTTGTAACATCCACTCTGTAAGTAGCGACATCAAGGTTTAATCCTGTCTGGTCCTCCTGGCCAATTGTTATGTCAAGAGATGACAGAATTTCTTTCACGCTATCCCTTGGGATCTGAACACCTATCAGACGGTCAAGATTTGCCCAGTTTAATCTAACAGGGTATGGATTAACTACATTTGGATAGACGTCGACTATTTCAGAAGCCAATTTTCCTCCGGCTATTTCTCTGATTAACAAAGCAGCTCTTTTCAGTGCGAAAATGGTCCCATTTGGATCGGTGCCTCTTTCAAATCTGAAAGAGCTATCAGTATTTAGTCCGTGCCGTTTAGCTGTTTTTCTTACCCATACAGGGTTGAAGCAGGCCGACTCCAGAAAAAGATTTTTAGTAGTAGTACTTACACCTGATTCTATTCCACCAAATACTCCTGCAATGCACATTCCTTCTGTGGAATTGCAAATCATTAAGTCCTTGTCAGATAATTCCTTGACTTCTTCGTCCAGGCAGGTAAATTTGGTTTTATCTGTTAATGTTTTTACAGTTATTTTTCCACCTGAAATTTTGTCAGCATCAAAAGCATGTAAAGGTTG
>CAYXQX010000261.1:0-5844 GCA_964467485.1 uncultured Porphyromonadaceae bacterium
CATACCTCACCTCACCGTGCGGGGCGCGCTACGGGTCATAAGTGTGCATGCTAGAGACATCAGGCACGACGAAGAGAAACAGGTTTGTGGCTTATACCCCTGCCCGTCAACCATCCATGCCACTAAGATGCGACATGGTGGGCGCGTTTCCCTTCCTTCAACAGCCACCGTATTAAAACCTTCTAACTCGTATGCTGCCTCATAAACAGACATACTAACCTTACGCGATGGAAACTAAATTTGTTTTCAAAAAGGAATTTACCAATATCAGAAATAATGGTGAGGAGCTTGTGTATAAATTGAAATCTATTCCAACTCAACCGGGTGCATTTAAAATGGGAATTAGAGTGTTCCCTAAGCATTCGCAGTTGCCACACCGACAGGATTTTAGTTACCTTAAATGGATCTAGCCCAATTAATCTTTCTGCTTGGTGTTTGAAGAGTGGCGATTCACTCTATCCTGATTGCTGCCCAGCCGGCTTGTTTCAAGCTTACAGATATTCCTGAGCCACCGATTTGGCTCATCATTAGATTGGATTCCCCAATCTCAGGATAGAGGTAGCTGGCTGATATACGATCTTTTCCGGCCAGAGCTGTATTTTCCAATGCATGATAGGGGACTCTTATCCTGATGTTTTTGATGTCATGGCTAAAGCTGATTACAATAAGAAGAGTAGAGATCTCATTATAACGTAGAAAGGCATATATCTTATTCTTAATGCCTGGATCAAGATCCTGATTCTGCCACATTAAATCATAAAACTGGCCTGAGAATTCTGGTTCAGACCTGGTAAATTCCAGTAGATCTGAGTATAGCTTTCTCAGCTTTTTTTGATCTTCAGAAAGTAAACCACCATCATAAGCACCATTGTTGACCCATTTCTGAAATTCAGGCATGGAGCAATAATCGAAAATGCTGGTATGCCCATCATCCCCGCTGAATCCTGTTGCCCCCCGGGCATCTTCCCCGACTTCCTGTCCATTGTAAATCATCACAGGTCCGGTATTCATCATTGAGCTTAGTGCCATACCCGGTAGCCCCTTCAAACCGTCTCCGGCAAAATGACCGGATGCTATACGCTGTTCGTCGTGATTTTCAAGGAACCTTAGCATATGCTTGTCCAGACCATCAAGTTTTTGCCAGACAGATGAAATGGAATCAGTATTTTTTTTGCCGCAAATAATATCCTTCAATGTATCATACAAACCCAGCTTATCATAGAGGTAATCAAAACCAGCTGTTTCTATGAAATCTCTGTATTTTTCAGGCTCGTATATTTCGGCGATGAACAGGGTGTTATTATACTCGTCTTTAATTTTCCCGATGGCAAAATTCCAGAATTCAACCGGGATCATACCTGCCATGTCGCAACGAAAGCCATCTACTCCTTTTTCACTCCAAAAGCGGAGGATATCTGTCATTTTGTTCCAGGTATCCGGAATAGGATCAAATTGTTTAATACCGTATTGCGGATCTATACCATAATTCAATTTGATTGTCTCATACCAATCATTTTTCGATGGATTTGGTGAGAAAATATCGTTGCCGGTAGCTTTAGCAGGGTTTTCCTGAAATCCCTTATTGCCATACTTACCTGGTAGTTCGAGTTTTTGCCCCGGTAAATAATAGAAATTGTTACTTAGTAAAAACCTGAATGAACTATTGTCATTCTCCCCAAGGTTTTTGATGTTTGACGGTTTATTTTCAGAGCTATAATCTCTGGAAACATGATTAGGAACAAAGTCAATAATAACTTTAAGGCCTTGATTATGGATTCTTTGGACAAGAGCTTCAAATTCATCCATGCGCTTGTCCACTGTTTCGGCTAAATCCGGATCAACATCATAATAATCCTTTATTGCGTACGGTGAACCGGCTATTCCTTTCATAATCTGAGGATTGCTGCCTGGTAAGTTATTCTCAGGATAGCTGTTACCTGTAGCATGACGGATTATACCTGTGAGCCAAACATGACTGATGCTGAGTTCTTTCAAGCCGGCAATAGCAGAGTTGTCAATATCCTGGAATTTACCGCAGCCATTATCTATTGGCATTCCCCACGATTTCATGAATGGTTTTTTATTTCCAAAAAGGCGTGGGAATAGCTGGTATATTACAATTTTTTCACGCTTCATCTAATTCTCTTGGTTGGGATTGTCTTGAAAATAAGAGCAGTACGGTTAGGTAAGTATAGTTGTAACTGGTACTCTGATCCTAATCCACCAAACCTCACAGGCTCATATATCATTTCCTCGTTTACACGATCAAAACCACCAAAGCGACTTGAGTCTGAATTGAGTAAAATCCTGTAGTCTGCCGGCATTGCGCTAATACCATAGTTTGTAAAAGATTCAGTTGGATTGAAATTAAAAACAAACAACATACCATCTCTTTCAAAGGCAAGAACCTGATCATTTGGATTAGAGTGTAGAACTTTGGTATTAAGCCCTTTGGGAAGTGCATGTGAAGCCCAAATATGTATCATTTCTTTATCAAATTCTTCCAGGAACCTGTATTTTAAATCCTGATTGTCGGCTAAGCTCCATTGTCTCCTGGCATATTTATAGGACCAGTTATTACCTTCCCTGGGGAAGTCAATCCACTCTGGATGACCAAACTCATTTCCCATGAAATTGAGATATCCACCTCCGTTGGTTGCCAGGGTTATCAATCGAATCATTTTATGTAAGGAGATAGCCCGGTCGATAATCAAACTGGGAGTATGAATTGACATATGGGTATACATCTCTTTATCAGCCAATCTGAAAATTATTGTTTTATCTCCTACTAAAGCCTGGTCATGTGATTCGGTATAGGCTATTACCTTCTCGTCACGTCTGTAATTAGATAATTCGTGAAATAATTCGTCTACCTTCCAGTCTTCATCTTTTTTCTCCTTAATCATCTTAATCCAAAAGTCGGGAACTCCCATGGCTAAACGGTAATCAAAGCCCAAGCCTCCGTCATCAATAGGGACACCTAAGCCAGGCATTCCGCTCATATCCTCAGCTATAGAGATAGCATGAGGGTTGATCTTGTGTATCAATCTATTGGCAAGGGCCAAATATTGAATAGCATCATCATCATTATTGTCAGAAAAATAATCATCATATCCAGAGAATGCCCTCTCAAGTCCGTGATCCTGATAGAGCATACTGGTTACTCCATCAAAACGAAAACCATCAAAATGAAATTCTTCCATCCAGTATTTGCAATTCGACAGTAAGAAGTGGTTTACCTCGTCCTTTCCATAATCAAAACAAAGTGAATCCCAGGCTACATGCTCCCTTCTATGATCTGTATGAAAAAGCATACCCGGTGAGCCATCGTATAAACCGGGACCTTCGAGGCTGTTTTTTACAGCATGTGAATGGACCAAATCCATTATTACCCTTATGCCCATTCCGTGGGCCTTGTCAACCAAGGTCTTTAGCTCTTCGGGTGTGCCAAATCTACTTGTTGGTGCAAAAAAACTGGATACATGATATCCGAAGGATCCATAATACGGATGTTCTTGAATGGCCATTAGCTGAACGGTATTATATCCCAGTTTTAATATCCTGGGTAACACCAATTCAGAGAATTCCGTATAGCTGCCAACCCTTTTTTCTGAAGTGCCCATTCCAACATGCGCCTCATAAATCAACAAAGGTTTATTCTTCATATCAGCAGGCTGAGGATTTTTCCAGTTATAGGGAACGGCAGGATCCCAAACCCGGGCATCAAACAGCTTTGTATCAGGGTCCTGGACTACAGATTTGGCATACAAGGGAATCCTGTAGTCAGCACCCCCATTCCATTCAATCCATAATTTGTAGTGTTCTGAATGATTGAGGGCCTGGGTTGGAAGCTTTAGCTCCCACTCACCAGCCTTAGTTTTGCTGAATCTGAATTTTTTAGAAATTTTCCAATCGGAGCATTCTCCAACCAGATGAATATTAGTGGCATTTGGAGCCCATTCCCTAAATATCCATCCCTCCTCCAATTTATGCAAACCGAAGAAGTTATGCCCCTCGGCAAAGTCGAGGAGTGACTTGGATGTACCTATCAGCTGTTTTTCTCTATTGATGATCGTATTATATCGATCTACCAGCTTGTCGTGATAGGGTTCAAGATAAGGGTCATTATTAATTATTCCCAGACTGCTCATTAGGTGGTATTTGTTTTAATACTTCAATGAGTAGATCCCAGAATTTAGTTACGGTTGTTATTTCAAGGCGTTCATCAGGAGAATGGGCTCCTCTTATTGTTGGCCCAAAGGAGATCATATCCAGGTTAGGGTATTTTTCAAGAAATAAACCGCATTCAAGTCCGGCATGTATCGCTCTAACAATAGGTTCAGAATTAAATAAGCTCTTATAAATGCCGGCGGTTATTTCCACTATCTCAGATTTTGGGTTTGGATTCCAACCAGGGTATCCTGAGCCTCGTTCTGTATCAGCACCTGCAAGGATAAAGGCGCTATCTACCATATTGGCAATGTTTTGTTTGGCCGATTCCAGTGAGCTTCTCTGGCTTGTCGTTACAACAATCTGGTCATCTATAAATTTCACTGCTGCCAGGTTAGTTGAAGTTTCAACCATATCGGGCATTGTCTGGCTCCATGAATAAACACCATGAGGGCAGGCATATAGCCCATTCAAAAGATTTGCCTGACAGTCTTCGTCAATAACCCAGTCGGGCATTGCTGTTTTCTTACAAGTCAGATTAAGATTCGGTTCGGTAACTACAAATTCATTTTTAAGTATATCCCTGAAATCTTCAATGATTTTCATGAGATCCGAGGTTTTTGCCGCAGGAAGCAGGATAATTGCATTTGCCTCACGGGCAATTGCATTTCTTAGATTCCCACCCTCAAGAGAATGAATGAGAATATTAAAATCATCAGCATACTCCCATAGAAATCTAACCAGGAGCTTATTCGAATTGCCTCTACCCTTGTGGATATCATCTCCGGAATGTCCACCCTGAAGCCCTGTTAGAGAGATTTTTAAGGCATCATATCCATCAGGAATTTCTTGTTTGGTGAAATCAAATTTAGCTGTTAAGTCAATCCCTCCGGCACAACCTATAAATAATTCTCCTTCATCTTCTGAATCAAGGTTCAGCAGAATTTCACTTTGGAAAAAACCGGCTTCAAGACCAAATGCTCCGGTCAACCCGGTTTCTTCAGCAACGGTGAATAAACATTCTATTGGCCCATGAGAAATATTTGTTGCTGCCAACAAGGCGAGTTGGGCTGCAATGCCGATACCATCATCTGCTCCAAGTGTTGTTCCTTTTGCTCTGATCCATTCATTGTCTGACCAAGCAACTATTGGATCGGTATTAAAATCGAATTCCGTATCTGAGTTTTTTTCGCAAACCATATCCATATGGCTTTGTAGGAGCACAGACTTTATGTTTTCCATGCCTTTAGTTGCAGGTTTGCTGATGAGTACGTTCCCGACAGAATCAACTTTGATCGGAAGGTTAAACTCCGATCCGAATTTTATAAGATATTCCCTTATTTGTTCCTCCTGGTTGCTTGGCCGGGGGATCTGTAGAATTTTGTTGAAATAATACCAGACACTGGCTGGCTCTAAGTTTTTAAAAACCTCCATAATAATAATATTTTATCGATAAAGATAATGATCTTATGCGGTTCAAGATCATAAAAATCATTTTTGAAAATCGAAAATTGTTATATATTTAGAAAATGGTTGAAAAGGATTATTAAACTAAAAATTAGATACTTATGACTAAACGAACTATTGTGGCATTGCCGGTTGACGGGATTGGAGCTGTTTTTCTTGATTCTGCTATACGTGTACTCAATGCTGTTGGCTTTAAAGCTGATTATG
>CAYXQX010000262.1:0-3306 GCA_964467485.1 uncultured Porphyromonadaceae bacterium
GTACGTTTAATCAGCTAAAATGGATGCATGTTTTTCCCGAAGAAAATGGAGTGGAAGCGCATATTGATATATATACCATCAAAACAGCAAGTTATGATGAGGAAGGAAAAATAACTTTGTATAATGATGAAGTTGAGGCATTGTCAGAAGAAAATAGGTTTTCTGTTCCTGAGGGACTGGAATTGTTTATCAATGAAGAAGGAAAAGATTATGTGAGATATCCTTATAAGGAAAGCAATAAATAAAAAAGTTAAAGAGTTTGGTGAGAAACGATTAAAATCATTCGATTAATTTAAATGGATGTATTGATGGTTTTACACCGAGCTTTTTTCATTTTGATTCCATAACATATTCATTCAGTAAATCTCCGTCGGGATTGTAATGACGGAAAATCAGCATAGGGATTCCATCAATTCTTGAAACGGTACCTTCCAAAAATCCACCCACTACATTCAAGTAGATGTGTTCAGGGAGCTTATTATCCTGACTCCAGCCACCTGCATGAGCATTGCTCCCGGGGCCACAGCTAAATTCAAGTAATCCGGTTTCAGCGTCTTTCGATATATATTGCCAATGACGGTCGCCACACACTACCACCATATTTTGTTCGCTAAGAAATTCCCTTAACAAATCGCCTTCAAATTTGAAATTACTATTTGAATAGTTATCATTTTTACCAGGTCTGTCGGGTCCTACAATTGGAGTTGGACTGATTAACACCTTATAGCTTGCCTTTGAATTTTTCACTGTAGTTTTTAACCATTGCATTTGTTCTTTCCCTAATATGGTTTTTTCTGGACCATCAGGCATTGTATTTGGACTTCGATAATCCCGTCCTTCTATCAACCAGATTTGCAAATCTTTTCCCCAGGATATTGTCCGGTATGTTTTTTCGCCCATTGGAACTTCATCCAGAAAGATTTGGGTTCCTTGTTCATAAGTGAATTCACCCATAAATTTTGTTTCCTTTTCAAGATAGCAATCGTCCATCCATGTATCATGATCATCTTTAATGAAATAACTGGCCACCTGACGATGAAAGTCAATATTATTTTGAAAACTATACATTCTATCCCAATGCCAAAGGGCTAATTCGAAAGTTTTTCCTAAAAAGTCGTAATAGATAATATCGCCTGTATGGACAAAAAACTCAGGATCGAGTTTCAAAGAATTTGGATATAATTTATAACCTGTTTCGCTGTCAATATCGCTGTATGAAGTGCCCGTAGTAACTATAAAATTTACATCTGACGGAACATCAGGGGAGGGTGCAGTTTTAAATTTACCTTCAAGTGAAGCGCTTATTATTTTTCCTTTCACAGGACTGGCTTCAACAATCAAACTATATTCATTTCCAGCTAAAAGCTCTGATAGTTTAAACTGATACGTGAAATCATTTTCTGGAAGGACAGATTGCCAATCCATCTGTTTCCATTCCTTTTCGCTTTTCACTTTGTATTTTAATCGAACTTTTCCTTCAGCTCCCGGGCTTGCCCCTTGTATGGTTTTAATGGAATGGTCTTCAGGATAGATTACTACAGGAGTTAAATCAGGTCTTCCTTTGCGTTCTATTAATTCATAGGTTTCTGTATTTTTGTATTTAACTTCAATCAAGGGTGCATCCATTCCAATACGAACGGGGTTTTCTGTTAAACGTACCCATACAATTGCTTCACTTTGACTTACTTCCCCAATTTTAATTCCTGTAGCAAAATAGGGTCCTGTTGTGTTCGTTGACTGACAAGATGTAAATCCAATTGCAAAAATTATTAATTTGATTAAAGTATGTTTCATCTTTTTTTACTATTATTCTTGTGAATTCAATATATTTTCCATTCATTAAAAATTGGTTACAGAACCATATCTCTATATTAATAACTCTCATTACATATTACAGTTCTTTCTTTTTCACTTTTCCCAATTTCACATCGTCAACTCCATTCACCTCGTGGATAGAGATATTGCTCACGTTTTTAAGAAGAAACTGTGGTGCATCCTCCCCAATTTGGGCATCAATGTGATAAAAACGGGCATCGTGAACATCATCCAAAATAAATGCCGGACGCTCGTCTTTATTCATGTATCGTAGAACAACATTATTCACGCTCAATCCTTTGACATACCGAAAATATATTCCATAGGCTGGCATTGAATGCCAGCGATAGGCATCTGGGTACATTTCAATATTTTGAGGAACCTCTTTGTCAATTGCTTCCTTCGAACCGCCTCCTCTGAAATAGATTCGGATATTACTTAAACTTAAATCTTCGATATAATGGCCAGGAATACCCATCACCATTCCAGCTCCCAATTCGGGAGATTTTGGGCGTCCCCCAACATCATACACATTTAGGTTACTTATTGTTATACGTCTGCAAATACCAACTGGAACTCCTTCAGGTCCACGCATTCGAGCATTCAGGCGGATGAAAAAAGGAGTATCTGTCACATCGCGCATCGTAATGTTGTCGAACAAAAGATCTTCTATCAATCCGCCATCAGCTGTTTCAATTGCGATTCCACGAGAACGTTCGAATACACAATTAGAAACAACTATATTCTTGAATCCACCGTTTGATTCTGTTCCTAACTTTAAGCGACCCGTAATACAATGTTTTGCTTCTGGAGCTTCATCAATGTATTCGGTTCTGAAAGTTCCATCCATCAGTGAACCGTGATCATAGCCATATACCTGGCAATTGGTGATAGTGACATTTTCAGTAACTCGGGCATATCCAAGTGCAAAGGATGATTTTAGACAAAGGCCATCGTCAGCGGGTGAGTTAATTAAACAATTTGAAATAATAACATTTTTGCAGCAATCAATATCAAAGGCATCGCGGTCGGCATCAGCATGTATATTATCGATGGTGAGATTATCAACCCCAGTCGCCAAAATGCAAAAGTGACCGCCATGAAGAATAGATATGTCCCGAATCGTTACGTTGTAACAATTCTTTAAGCCAATCGCTTTGTTTCCCGATCCTTTTATTTTAGGTTTATCGCTAGTGTATAAGCCCTTACCCCAAATCATTCCTTTTCCTGTAATCGCAATGTCATGCAGACTATCACCATAAATCAAGCTATTCTTCCAATATCTGTGACCAAAATCCTGGAATTTTGAATACCAGCTTGCCTCTTCTGGTAAATCATATCCTACTCCATCAACTTCTTTATCTCCAATCAATACTGCCCCCTGATCAAGGTGAAGCGTGATTTTACTTTGCATCTGAATTGTAAAAGAAAGATAATCGCCGGCAGGAAAAAAAACAGTTCCACCGCCATTCTTTACTGCAGCATCTATTG
>CAYXQX010000262.1:3406-5844 GCA_964467485.1 uncultured Porphyromonadaceae bacterium
TCTTTTATTGTGATATTGTTATCCTTATCAATAACTCTCATATACAAACCCCAGCTGGCTCCAAGATTTTCTACTTTGGCCAGAATTTTATTCTTACCTTTTTTAAGTTGTACTTTGAGAAAAACTTGATCCGCAACAGCTGAACGTCCAGCATGCACATTATAAATAACTTCGTCATTTAGCCATATTTTTGCTCCGTCATTACTTCCCAGAGTTAAAGTAATCTCTTGCTTATCGGGACTCGTTATTTCAGTATATGCATAAGCCATGGCAATCATATCTCCTGCTTCTGCATTATCTTTTGTGAAAATGGATTTGAAATTAACATAACCTTTGGGATCTGTCTTTATCTTTTCCCATTTGATGTTGCTATTGGATCCTGAATAGGTTTCCTTAAATTTTAATTCATTTTCCGGGGGGAATTTCCCATTTAATCCTTCCCCGAAAGGGAAGGGTCCAATTACCTGCCAATCTCTGATTATGCCTTGGGTGCTATTATGAATTTTCCACCAATCGTGAAGTCGCCCGGGACGCTTAAGGGCTTCAATGTTTTCAGCTCCTCTGCTATGACCTTTGAGTTTAAAAATTTCTAAAGCATTATTACGTAATAATTTCAGTGCGATATATTTAGCCTCTTCCTCACTGAAATATCCTGTTCTTACCTTTTCAATTAAGACTTTTGAAACAATTTGCCTAGCAAAGACACTATGAGCATAAGCCAATTCCACGACGCTATAATCTCCACCAAACACCATGATTTTATTAGCGGGGACCGTTTCCAGCCATTCATTCAGATATCGGATACTGTAACTTGGTGAGATAACCGGTGTCCAACACATATCGATGAAAACATTTGGAAAATTTTTTGCCAGCACTGATAATTCACCTCCATAAGGATAACTACTATGGAAGATGCAGAAATTCACTTCAGGATAAGACATGAATAAGTTGATGAGATGTGTAGGATTTGAATTAGTAATGTCATTTCCATTTCCCGCCTGCAGACCTGTATGGATTTGTATAGGAAGGTCAAATTCTTTTGCCAGATCAAGAACTCTGTGCATCATAAAGTCCTGAAATGCTTTTATATCAGCTACACTCACAACTTCATCATTTAAAAGAGCCTCAAAAATATTCTGGGCACGTTTCGTAGATGTATTATTGAATTTAAGAATACGCTGATAGGCAAGGGCTGACTTAACACTGACCATGTTATAATCCACCCCTTCCAGAAAGGCTTTTCGCAAGCTATTAAGATAGTCATCTATTGAGCTGACAGAAATCCCGTATTTACTTCCAAGCCCGATGATGTCAGTTTTTGAAGATACCTGAATGAAATTGTCAAATCGTTCGACATGTCTATAATAAGTCGTGTCAAATTTACGATGGCCACCATCGATAATTGATAATTCGATACCTGCTTTATCTTGCAAGATTGACTTATACAATCCCGGTTTGCTGTTTTCTTTTATTTTTTTCGAAAGAATAGCGTAGGTTTCATCATTGATATCATCTATTCCATAAATATCTTTTGCTGCCAGCATTGTTGCACGAGTATATGCCGTATTTCGGGTTTCCTTAAAGATAGGCTTAAACAGTTCCCATCTTTCTTCAAGGGGAAAATCGCTGGAAAAGGCGATGTCTAGTATTCCTCTCATATTGCTTGAGGAAACCAGATCTTCATTTGTGTAGTGACTAAAAAGATACGTAAAATCAAGTTGATCTGCTCTGGCAATTCGTCCTTCTTCTGTAATCAGGTGCTCATGTGTATCTATAAGCTTGATTTCGTTTACAAATTTCTCGATCCGGGCTTCAAATCCTGGTTCGGGAAGGTTTGTGGTTTGAATTTGAGCATTTGTCTGCATATATAAACCTGTGGCAATGCAGAAAACGAATAGGGATATTTTACTGTGTTTCATTTGGTACTATTTTTTTGACTATTTAAGCCCGCTAACGTTAATAATTCATTAGGTTAAATTACGATGTGTCTTTATCAGTGGCTATTTGCATTCAGGTCCTCCAGGCTTGGATTTATATCCTTCATCGGATATAATCTAACCGGTCCCAACAATCCGGAATCCATTAATGGCCATAAAGATGCATCAAAGTTCTTGTAAAAAACATTAACAAAAAAATATTTTTGCCAATTTACTTTTCGCAGGTCCAAATCCCGCAGTCTGTTTGCTGACAAATTTGTTACTTCAAGCTCTAGAATATTTTCTCCTTTTTTCAAGTATTTTTCAAGGACTATGCTAAAGGGAATACTCCAAATTGTTCCCAATTCATTACCATTTAATTTTATTCTTGCACTTTCTCTTACAATTCCCAGATCAAGCAAGCACTTATCTTGATAAATTGAATCGGCCAAATTGAATCTAATGGTATATTTAGCAGTCCCCGCGAAGCGTTTTGCTTCCTGATCATCTGTTTTTGTCCAG
>CAYXQX010000263.1:0-5842 GCA_964467485.1 uncultured Porphyromonadaceae bacterium
GAGCTTACCCTGGTGCTATTAGACTCCCTTGAAAGTATAAAGGAAAACCAGTCCCTGCCGGCAAAATAGCGCATGAACTGGGATCTTTCCCAAATACCGGGATCCTTATGATTACGGTAATTCATCAATCCCCTCATTTTGTCAATTGACTCTATGCCTTTAGAATCCATCCAGACTTCCATTTCCTTAAGCATGGTAGTAAGATGGTCAACTCCGTTTTTGTAAAGGACAGAGCACACTTGTACTGTAGTTGCACCTGCCAAAATCAATTTAATAATAGCCTTGTAATCGTGAACACCGGTAGATGCGGAGAGCTGTATATCCTTCTGACGATCAGAAACCAGACTAATCCACCTTAAGGTCTGCCTAAGATCAGATGGTAAACTAAATACATCTGCTGATGTCATTTTCATCTCATCAATATTGATATCCGGTTCATAAAGCCGATTAAAAAGAACAATACCATTAGCACCTAAAGCATACATGTGATTGACCATGTAAAGTATATTGGTGAAAAAACCTGACATCTTTACAACAAGAGGAATACTGATAGTTTTTCTTACTTTCTCAACGAGGGAAAAATAACGCTCCTCATAACTAGCAGAACTATCACCATCCACAGGCAGAATAAATATGTTTAATTCAAGACCGTCTGCTCCAGCTTCCTCTATTTTAGATGCAAAACCAGTCCAATCTTTATCAGAGACACAGTTGATACTGGCAAAGACAGGAATCTTTACCTCTTTTTTTGCATTCTCAATAAGATCAAGATATTGATCAATGGAATTACTTTTTGAATAATTGAGGATATAATCTACCGCTTCTGGATAATCCGCCTCCCCTATCAACCTTCCTGCTTCATGATTTATTTGCTCCTCAAATAGTGATTTTAATATTACAGCTCCTGCTCCAGCTGTTTCAATTTTTTTAATTTTTTCTACTGAATCCACTAATCCCGAGCTACTTACAATAACAGGGTTACGAAGGTCAATGCCTAAATACGTGGTTCTTAGGTCTGCCATTTTTCAAATAATTTGTTTAGTAAAAGATGTCGACAATGTACTTGATTTATTCCAAAATTTCAATCTAAATAATCGACGTCTTGAACCAAAAATTAGTGATCCAATGCGAACCATGGTGCTCCCCTCTTCAATTGCGATAGGATAATCTCCAGACATACCCATAGACAAATCCTTGAAATCAACAAGGAGTTCTGAATGCTCCCTTTGAATGCGGTCAAAAATATTTTTCAGATTTCTGAACTCCTTTTTAACTTGAGAGTCATCAACAGTATAGGTTGCCATACCCATAAGACCGTAGATTTTTGCATTTTTCAGATTCAATTCAACCAAGCGAATTATCAGATTATCAAGCTCTTCTTCAGAAAGCCCGAACTTAGTCTCTTCCTCAGCAATATGAACCTGTAGTAGACAGGGAATAATCCTGGCACATTTTTTAGCCTGTTTATCAATCTCAACAAGGAGCTTTTCTGAGTCAACAGCATGGATCATATCTACAAATGGTGCCAGATACTTTACCTTGTTGGTCTGAAGGTGCCCAATATGATGCCATTCAATGTCATCAGGAAGCTGTGGCTGCTTATCCACCATTTCCTGAACCTTGTTCTCCCCAAAAACTCTCTGCCCGCTGTTATAAGCTTCCATAATAGCTTCAATACTCTTGGTTTTTGAAACAGCAACCAGCTTAACAGAATCAGGTAATCCTGATTTTATTCTGGATAAACTTTTCACAATATCCATTTTATAATAGTTTTTAATACAATTTCATTTCAGAGATCAAATTTATTCAAATTTAACTTGGGAAAATGTCTATTAAATAGACTTTTTTCATTCATCATAATAGTATTTTTGCGGATGTGGAGAAATTACATCAGGAAGAACTAGTTAAAATGATCCGTATGGGAGAAAACTCCCATCAGGATTTTAAATTTGCCGTTAGTGATTCCAGAAAAATAGCCAGATCCCTCTCAGCTTTTGCTAATACAGGAGGCGGAAAGCTGCTTATTGGAGTTAAAGACAACGGGAAAGTAGCCGGAGTGCACTCAGATGAGGAATACTATATGATTGAATCTGCAGCCAGCCTGTATTGCCGGCCTGAAATATCATTCACTCCCAAAATTTGGAAGTTTGAAGGAAAAACAGTCCTGGAGACATATGTTCAGGAAAGCAAATCGAAACCTCATTATGTGCTGGAAAAGGATGGTAGCAAAGTTGCTTATGTTCGTGTGAATGACCAGAACATCAAAGCAAATGAAGTGATAACCAAGGTGTGGGAAATCACAAAACAGAACAAAAACCGCCTGGTAAGATATTCAGAAGCTGAAGAATACCTATTCAGCCTGCTGCAGGAAAATGAATCTATAAGCTTAAACTTTTTTAAGAAGAAAGCCAGGATTTCACATAAGGTTGCGGTCAGTACCTTAGCCAACATGGTTGTATTCGATCTGGTTCAAATGAAGATTAGTGAACTTCACACAGATTATTTCCTGAAAAAGCCTAGTACATAACTATTCTGAATATTGGGTTTAACAATTTAGTTTTTTCAATATTCCTTGAACTAAAACCATTGATTATTGTTTTACAATAAACTAATCAAAAAAAACATGGCAAATCTTACATCACACTATTTAGGGATCGAATTAAAAAACCCAATCGTTGTTGGGGCTTGTGATCTTTTAGAGAACCCCGAAAATCTCGTTAAGCTGGAAAAAGCCGGAGCCGGGGCAATAGTTTACAAATCACTTTTTGAAGAACAAATACAACTGGAAGATCTGGAATTAAGTAGGCAGCTTCAAGAATTTAATGATCGAAATGCTGAAATGACCAGTCTTTTTCCTGATGTAAACCATGCCGGTCCGGGAGAACACCTCTATCAGTTGAAAAAAGCTCTGGAAAAACTTACAATCCCCCTAATTGCATCATTAAATGCTGTTTACAAAGATACTTGGGTGAAATATGCAGGCATGATTGCCAAAACTGGAGTAGCTGCACTCGAATTGAACTTTTATAATGTTCCCTTTTCGTTTGATAAAACTGCTGAAGAGATTGAGAATGAGCAGCTGGATATTGTTGAAGCTGTTATAGCTGCAGTTGATATACCTGTTAGTGTAAAACTCAGTCGCTTCTATACCAACCCCCTCGGAATGGTTAAAAAACTAGATGCTCTGGGAGTAAAAGGAGTTATTCTATTCAATAAGTTATTCCAACCGGATGTGGATATCATTGGCGAGAAACATGTTACACCCTGGAACCTCAGTTCTCCTGAAGAATATAAACTACCTCTTCGTTATGCAGGACTATTATCAGGTGAGATAGAAGCTGATATCATTGGTAACACTGGTATATACACTGGTAAAGACGTTCTCAAAGTAATTCTTGCCGGCGCCAACAACGTACAGATTGTTAGTACATTATACAAGAATGGTGTAAACCATATCGAATCTATGCTCAAGGAAATGGCCGAATGGATGGATGTTAAAGGATATAATGCTCTGGATGATTTCCGAGGCAAACTGTCAAGAAAGAACATGAATAATCCTTACATCTATAAGAGAGCTCAGTATATCGATATTATTCTGAACTCAGAGCGAATACTAGGGTAAACGGGTTGCGGGTTGTGGGTTGCTGGTTGCTGGTTATTTGATTCTGAATATGTATCCTGTACCTCTTACGGTATCAATAGCTACCGATTTCTCTTTTTGAAGATACTTCCTCAGACGGCTGACGAACACGTCCATGCTTCGTCCGAGGAAGTAGTCATTTTCACCCCATAGTTCGACAAGGATATCTTCGCGTTTGACTAATTTATTCTGATGTTCCAGGAAATAACGTAGCAACATACCTTCTTTCATTGTTAACTTATGACTGTCATCTGTACCTGTAAGAGCCAGCTCCTCAAATGAAAACTCGTATTGGCCAATTTGTGTGTTTTCTTCAATAGCCACACTGGTACGCCTAAGGATATTGTTGATACGAAGGACCAGTTCATCCACATCAAAAGGTTTACATATATAATCATCCGCCCCTATCTTCAAGCCTTTGATTCTATCTTCTTTCAGGCTTTTTGCTGTTAAAAACAGAAATGGCACCTCCGGCTTTTTATTTTTTATCTTGATAGCAACTTCATATCCATCCATTTTGGGCATCATTACATCGAGCACACAAATGTCTGCCGGTTTATCCTGAAACGACTCCCAGGCAGCCTCACCATCACGGGCCAGAGTGACCTCAAACCCCTGCATACTTAAATATTGAGATAGGATATTACCAAGATCGGTATCGTCCTCAGCTAATAGAATTCTTTTTTCAGCCATTATAAGGAATTTTTATGGTGAATGTACTACCTGATTTTTTTTTGCTTTTTACAAAAACTTCCCCTTTGTGGGACTCAACAATCTGCTTTACATAAAACAGTCCGAGACCAAGTCCTTTAACCTTGTGAATATTACCGGTGTGAACTCTGTAGAATTTGTCGAAAATATGCTTTTGCTGCTCTTTAGATATACCTATCCCATTGTCCTGGATTTCAATTATCAGTTCTTGCTCTTTCCTTACTCTGAAATTGATTACCGGATCTCCATTGCTGTATTTTGCTCCATTGACAAGGATATTATGAATGGCCATATTAATTTGGGTCTCATCCCAAAAAACATTCAAATCATCAATTCCTTCATATTCTTCAATTAGAGTAAGGTTTTTCTCTTTGCACTCCCATCTGAATGCTTCAGTTAAAGCCTGAAGATAAGGTTTCAATTCAAATTCTTTCTTATCAATCTCAAACTGACCTTTCTCCCACATACTTACTTCAAGAAGATGATTGATCTGCTTGGAAAGATACTTATTCTGACGTCCTATCATTTCAGCCATAGATGCCACCATTTCTTTGTCATCCAAAACAGAAGACTTACCCATAGTTTTGGTAGCAATAGCAATAGTAGACAAAGGGGTTTTTAATTCATGGGTCATATTATTTATGAAATCCGTCTTCAACTGTGACAAACGTCGTTCCTCCAGCATATTTATAAGAGTAATAATAAACACAAAGGTCACCACCAGTAGAGCAATAAACATAATCACCAGTATCCCTACCATCTGACTAATAACCATCCTCTTCTTGTGTATGAAATCTACATAACAGTCAAATTTAATATCGAAAAAATTGCCCGGATAGAAATAATTACTCACATTAATTGCTTCTTCAGGGATTCCTATATTATCTGAATACTCTTTCCCTATATCAACTGCTTCATTATAAATTACAAGTGTATCCGGATATTTAAAAAAATTGATTTCAGAAATCTTAAAATGAATCTTGAACTCCGATTTAACTCCCTCGAGCTTTAGTAGTTGTTTTATTATCTGCTCTAATCCCTGCTCTTCGATCAAACTAGTACGCATCCTTTGGAATGACATCTTTCTAAAGGAATCAATAAGAGTAGAATCATTTACCGAATAATATGTTTTCAAAAGCGACCATGAATAGTTTTCAAGCTTGAGATAAGCTCTTTCTAAACTAACACCTGGATTATTATCCTCAAACTTTTCCACCCCATCGACTATAATTTCTTTAAACCGATAATCGAATCCTTCCTTTTCCAACGAATATATTCTTAAAACAGAAAAAAGCTGAATACAAAACATTATTATTAAGGCAATTACAGAAATGCTAATATAGAATACTGTTTTCTTCATTCTTCATATTATATATTCACTACTTACTATCCCTCATAAAAGTAACTTCTAATATCATTCGAAAAATATGTTAACCTTTCGTTAACCGGACATTAACACTCAAGCACAGCTTGTTGCAGTATATTTGAAAC
>CAYXQX010000264.1:0-3816 GCA_964467485.1 uncultured Porphyromonadaceae bacterium
CAACCCGAAACCCGCAACCCGCAACTCACAACTCACAACTCACAACTCACAACCTTTTTTACCCTTTCGGCAGGTTAAATAGAAACTCCAAGCCCCCATCTTTCGCATTCCTTACATTGATATCGCCTTTATGTAGTAGTATGGCATTCTTAACTATAGCCAGACCTAAGCCAGTCCCGCCATTTTTACGGGTGCGTCCCTTGTCAATACGGTAAAACCTCTCAAAAAGCCTGTTTAAATGCTTCTCATCAACACCTAAACCATTGTCCATAAAGGAAAAATGATGATATTCCTGATCACCCAGATAATGATTAATAATTACAGCAGTTCCTTCACCGGCATAATTGATCGAGTTTTCTAGTAAATTTTGGAATATTGAAAACAGAAGGGAGTGGTTACCTTTTATTATAACATCAGGCTTAACATTAATAAGCAACTGCATTTTCTTTTCTGCAATCCTTTGAGAATAAATTCCGGTAAGCTCACTGAGAATGGGGTTAAGTTCAATAGCCTCCAATTCGAAGTGATCACCTGCCTCTTCGATTTTATTTAGAACAACAATATCGTTAATCAACTCAGTGAGCCTTTCAGCCTGGGAAAATGCTTTTTCAATGAAATGCTTCTGCTTGTCAGGGTCTAGATCAGGATTATTTAATATTGTTTCCAGATATCCTCTAACAGATGAAACTGGTGTTTTCAATTCGTGAGCAATATTAGCCGTCATTTGCTGCTTGATGATTCTTCTTTTTTCAGGTCGGGTAACATCTGTTATATTGATCTCAAAACTCTTGTCAGCAAAGATTACCGCCAAGGCATTGAAATATCTGCCACCTTTTTGAATAACATATTCAAGTCGAGGTAATTCCGATTGGCTGAGGGAGTCCGTATCCGACAAGCTGTTGTCGATAAAGTATGAGATTTTTTCAAATTCGGGTATATCAAATACTCCGTTTGAAGAAATTGTAGGGTTGTCGGCAATTACATTTAAATATTGAATAAAATTATTGTTGTGATATATTTCATCCTTTTCTTTGTTGAAAAGGCTAACTCCTTCGTTCAAGGCATAAAGGTGACTTACCAGTCTTTCTTTTTCCTGCAGGAGTTCATTTTTTGTATCATTGACCCGTGAGTACATATCTATAAATTCACGTCCAATCACCCCTAACTCATTGTCGGGGAAGCTGATATCCTGATCATGAGGGTTACCCATACGAAGTTTAATGACTGATTCTTTCAGTTTTGTAATTGCCTCACTCATCTTTCCGGTTACGTAGGCAAGCACAAGCCAAATAATTATAAAACTGGCAAAGAATACAAACCAAAAAGTCGTTTCAGCTTGCAGAAGGCTCTTGACCTCCATGTTATATAAGGCGGCTACCCTAATGAAGTATTGAGGGTAATATCTTGCATAATAATAGTAGCTGGAGCCGGTGGTTGAGGATTTTCTAACATTTCCACCTGTTTCATTATACAGGGCTTTTTGAATTTCTGCACGCTGCAGGTGATTCTCCATTTCAGCTTCTTTGTCAACGGATGAGTCATAATATACTTCGCCATCTAAAGAAATGATTGTTAAGCGTGTATCCTGATTTGGAAGAAGAAGGTGCAATGAATCCAGGAGTTTATAATTACCCTGATCAGCATATCCGTTTAATTGCAGAAAGCTATGGGCAATGCCGGCAACCTGATCGAGCGAACTTTCAAGTTCCTTCGTCTTGTACCTTTTCTCTCTGGAGTATTGGAATGAAAGCAGTATGAGTCCGAAAACTGCAAATACCGAGAAATAATAAATGAATAATTTCCTTCTAAAAGTATTTCTAAAATGCATATCGATTAATTCTCTTCTTTAGGTTGAAAATAATATCCATAGCCCGGCTTGCTCAAAATTTTCACTCCAAAAATCTGAACTTTTTTTCTCAGCCGGGTGATATTAACATCTACAGTTCTCTCATTTACAATTACTTCATCAGGCCAAGCTCTGTATAATATTTCTTCCCGGGTGAATATCCGGTTTGGATTCTTTAACAAGAGACTAAATATTTCAAATTCTTTTCTGGGCAGGTCAATGGTTTCTCCGCTTATTGCTAAAGTTTTATTATCGAGGTTTAGCTTGATATCCCCGAAGTCAATTGTATGAGTCGAATTTTCCGGGCTGGATCTACTCAGTACTGCTTTAACCCTGGCTGATACTTCGTTGATGGAGAATGGTTTTGTTATATAATCATCTGCCCCGAGGTTAAAACCTGTGAGCAAGTCATTTTCGGTGCTTCGGGCAGTTAGAAAAATGATAGGGGTTGAGAGTTTTAAATCCTTCCTGATTTTTTCTGTCAGCTTGTATCCTGATATCCCTCCCATCATCACATCCAATAGTATTAAATCGAATTTACTCAGATCTTTTCTGAGTGCTTCTTCGGCAGAGTATGCAACAGAAACATTATAACCCTGACTTTCAAGATTGAACTGGAGGATTTCACACAAATCCTCTTCATCATCAATTACAATAATATTCATGTGATGATCTTCCATATCATTTTGTTTTTTTATTATCATGTTCTGATAATCCCGGGATCTTCTGGTTTCCTTATTCACATCACTTCCCAAGATAGCTTTCTTAATAAGATTATGGTTTAGTTCGTCAATTTCATTATCAATCTTAAGTGTCCAAAGCGCAAGGTAGATAAACAATGAATAATCTGTCTTTACATATCCGTTTTTTAAAAATTGTATTCGAAATTGAGGTAGAACCCATTGACAAAATCCTGATTTGCATCTGCTGGTTTCCAGCCGTGGAAGCCGGGTGCAACTTTTACTCCTTTAACCGGACTGAATTCTATGCCGGCCATGAATAATTGACCGTCTTTGGATAAATTCCATGGTAAATCCCTACCATCAGGAGTTAAGGAGGTGAGATTGTCGTATCTACCAAAGAATTTAAAGCTTTTGAAAAGATCAATACTTGTATAGAAAGACCATCCGTAGAAGTCATTTCCTTCTTCCATATTGTAATTTGCCTGGTAATTGTGTTCGCTTGCTAATGAGAATCTCTTAGCCTGGTAACCCAGAAAAGTGGCGAGTGTTTGCTGTGCAGAAGAGTCTTTCATGTGATCAACATATACTCTTGCCGTTAGATTTTGTATAGGGGTTAAGGTAAGGCCAAGTCCAGTTTTAAGACTGCCATCAGATTGGATGCTTTTATAACCCTCACCGTTGACCAGCCAAAAATCAGCACTTGCAAAATCACAGAGCTCATAGGCTGTTGAGAACCCGATATCGGCACTTGGTCCCAACTTATATTCATCCTGGAACGATTTGGCAATCCATCTTTTACCCCAAAATTTTTCCTGAACCTTAAATTGAGTAGTTAATATCATACCGAAGTAAAAATCGAATCTGTTCTTTTCATAATGCATATAAGCATTCTTAACGAAGGCCGTCATTTGAAGCTTTCCAACTCCAGGATCAGCAACATCAATATTTATCTTTGCTGAGAAATTGGGTGAGAATTTATACGAATAACCCAGATAAGCCCTCTTGATCTGAAAAGCCGGTCTGCCTTCACCACCTGAATATTTATAATTCAGGTTAGTGTAGATCTTAGCAAAGGGCTTCCCTCCAGGGATAAACGATGTGCTTTCCTGAGCCACCGTTACATCGCTCACCAAAATAATGCCTAGTAGTAGAATTGTAAAATTGTTCATGTTACAGTTTCTTCTGATTTTCTGATGCAAAGATTCAGTAAGAATGTTACATGAAGGTTAATTGGGTGTTACGTTTTTGTTACATATTCCGTTACTCCGTTATTCCGTTACTCCGTTA
>CAYXQX010000264.1:3916-5841 GCA_964467485.1 uncultured Porphyromonadaceae bacterium
GGGTGTTACGTTTTTGTTACATATTCCGTTACTCCGTTATTCCGTTACTCCGTTACTCCGTTATTCCGTTATTCTATTGTTTGGATTTTTTTAGGATTTTAAAAGGGGTTATCATTCCATATTCCATGAAACGGTAGTCACTTCCTGATGGCTGATGATCAGGTGCTTCGTTCCAGCTGAAGGGGCCGTCAATCCATCCGGTGAGATCCTTGTGGTGGAATCCGAGTGTATTTTTAAGACTCCCACTTATATTGAACTTAATTTCATTGCTTCCTGATTTTAAAAATTTGGAAATATCCACTTCAGTTTGCCAGCCAATGAATCCGGCAGATTGCCCGTTAACAATAATTTCACCGGCTATACCCTTCCAATACTGGAGTTGTAATATGTATGATGCTTTTGTTTCAGGTTCATCCTGCAAATTCAATACCTGCTTGTATTCCACCTTATCACCGTAAAACTGCATACCAAGGTCGATCCAGCTGCCTAAAGACATTTCTTTTGGAGGTGTGATAAGAAATCCCTTTTCCTTTTCCACGAGACTGAAATCACCAAGAATATATATTGGCATTATTTCAGCGAATACCGACATCTTTTTAGCTTTTAAAGTCACGGTATTTAGCCCCTGATGTGTTGCTGCGCCGATAGAATAAACAGGAAAGTGCTTATCTAGCCACCATTCGCCGGGTAGGGGATGGATTTCTAATCCGTTGATCTCCACCTTCCATATTTCCGGTCTTTCGGCTACTAGTCGCAAGGCCTTCATTTGTTCGCTTGACAAGTTCTTATCTATCTCAAATGAATAGTTGATATTGTGCCAGCTTGATTCATCAAACTCATCCATTTCAAGGTAAGTCTTCCTGAATTGAATTTTATGTTGCCATGGATTGCCGGTTGGAAGATCCGACCAATCGAACAATTTGTACATAGCATTCATGAAATAGATATCTTCCTGATGGTAATCAGCTGTTTCTACATCAAGAAAATCAATGGTTAATATATTGTCAGAAAGTCTTTTAACTTCGCAAGAACCTTCTAATGGTAGATCTGTATTTATGGATTTTTTCTCCTTAGATTTTGTCAGTTTTTTGTTGCTTACAACCAGCAATCTGCTTCCAACAGGTTTAAGTTTGATTACAGTTTTCACATTTTCTTTTCCCCTGATGTAATCCAATGGCAGAATAACACCGGTTAGGAGATCTATCTCAGATAGGTGTTTCCCTTTTAATGAGATATTAACCGCAGCTGAACTTGCCTGATCAGAGTTAATAATGAATAGCAATTCAGCATCATTCAGGATTCTCCTTTGATGAAAGATCAACTCTGGATTCCCCTCTATGGTATTGATTATGCAATCATTCTGATCAAACCATTCAGTGAGATCAGTTTCCTGATCACCTTTAAATATTGGTTCTTCATCGACCTGTGAACCATTGATATGGTCGATTGAGTCGGACAATACAAGCAGCTCATGGCCTCCCGCGGTAAATCGGTCCATTAGCTCCTGAGTAGAGCTGTCAATATTCCTCATCCCAGGTGGTAGGATGATTTTTGAATATACTCTTTCACGCACTTTTAGCCCCTCCTTTGTCATTTCCCCGAACCTCTTCATAACCTGTTCTGATCCCAGATCATACTCTAATTGCGCCGCTTCAAGTTTGACAATAAATTTTTTGAATACTACAGAAAGGTCCATTAATTGGTCGTGCTTGTCGGCATCAGAATGATACATCCATGCCGTAGTATTTGGTTGAATAATCAGTACTCTGTTTATTTGTTCTCCGGATGAAAGCGCCATACTCATCCGTGCTGTATAGTCACCCAGGAGGCTATGATAATTCCACCATGGTTCATGATAGCTGAATGATGGAGGATAATCGAATTTACGTACTCCCTGCATTGAAAAATATGAAAGGTGCTGATTA
>CAYXQX010000265.1:0-5830 GCA_964467485.1 uncultured Porphyromonadaceae bacterium
AAAGGTAGTAAACCATATTGCCATCCTTACACAAAGAGATTTGACTAATAAATTATTTAAGATATTTTGTAGGGGTGATTCGCGAATCACCCCTTTTTTCAAATCAAAATATGGACAAAATCTTCATTAGAGTCATGTAAAAATTCTTCTTCAATGTTTAGCTCTAAAATTATTATTATTTACTTGACATAAAACAAAGATTGGCTTCAGTTCATCTTGCCTCGAGTTTATTAGCCTGTGCTGTAGATTTAGTATGGCAGTAAACCGATAGGGATTACTGGGAAACTGTTAATCCTCCCGTTTTGGAAAGAGGTAGCAAAATTATATTTTGCAAATTCCCCAAAATAGGAGGTAATTAATGGGAAACAAAATTTTACTTTTACAACCAGAACTTTGTGTAGGTTGCAAATCCTGTGAATTAGCATGCTCTTTAAAACACGGCAATTTCTTTAGTCCGGTTAAATCATGTATTTCAGTTTTAACATCACCATTAAAGTTTTCGGTGCCTTTAACCTGTCTACAGTGTGACGATCCAGCCTGTGCAAAGGTTTGTGTAACGGATGCGCTTCATAAAAATCCCAAGACAGGTGTAATTGAATATGAAGCCAACAAATGCATAGGTTGTCGTTTATGCGTTTCAGCTTGTCCATTTGGTAATATCACTTATAACAAAGACACCAGCAAAGTTATCAAATGTGATGTTTGTGGTGGCGATCCTGAGTGTGCCAAGTTCTGTCCAACCGGTGCTATTTCTTGGGTAACAGAAGATATTGAAACTTTGACACGTAAGAAAGTAATGTCAGATAAGTTTGAAGCAATTTTCAGAAAGGAGGATCAATAATGTACGGCTGGATAGGAACAATAGTTCGTGTAGATCTTTCTACTGGGAAGATCAAGAAGGAAAAGCTCAATAAAAAATGGGCAGAAGAATATATCGGCGGCAGAGGTTTAGGTGTTAAGTATTATTATGAAGAAGTAGCTGCAGATATAGATCCTCTTTCAGAGAAAAACAACCTAATCGTAGCAACAGGGCCGCTTACAGGTTGTCTTGGTGCTTCTACAGGTAGATATGAAGTAGTATGTAAATCAGTCCTTACCGGAACAATTGGTGGTTCAAATTCCGGTGGATTCTTTGGACCTGAGCTCAAGTATGCCGGATATGATATGCTGATTTTAGAAAACAAATCAAAAAAACCAGTATATCTTTTTATCGATGATGATAAGATCGAATTGAGAGATGCCAAACATCTCTGGGGAAAAAATGTTTCTGAAGCCACAGATGACATCATTTGTGAAACATCACCCCGGGCAAAAGTGCTATGTATTGGTAAGGCAGGGGAAAACCTGGTAAAATTTGCCTGTATTATGAATGACAAAGATCGGGCAGCCGGTCGTGGCGGTATGGGTGCAGTGATGGGCAGTAAGAACCTGAAAGCTATAAGTGTTACCGGTACAAACCCGGTTATACCAGCCGATGCTGAAAAATCTCGTCAGGTAGCACTGGATGTACGCAAAAAACTCAGCGAGCATCCTGTTGGAGGTACCGGATTAGCAGCATTAGGCACAGAAGTTCTGGTTAATATTATTAATGGAGTCGGTGGTTTGCCGACTTATAATTTCCAGGAAGCCTATTTCCCGACAGCAGATAAAATTAGTGGTGAAGCACTTGCAGCGAATCAGCTTATCAGCAAGAAATCATGTTTCTCCTGTACAATATCCTGCGGACGTGTTACAGAAGTTAAAGATCCCAAATACAAATGCTTTGGGGAAGGTCCTGAATATGAATCCGCCTGGGCTTTTGGTGCGCAATGCGGAATTGATAATCTTGATGCGATAATTAAAGCAAATATGCTTTGCAATGATTATGGTATTGATACTATCACCATGGGTTCTACCATTGGCTGTGCCATGGAATTGTTTGAATCCGGGGTAATAAATAAAAAGCAAACCGGGATGGAACTTAATTTCGGTGAAACAGACGCAATGGTCCAGCTTACTGAGCTTACCGGGAACCGGGAAGGTTTCGGTAAGGAACTGGCGGAAGGTTCCTACCGCATGGCAGAAAAATTCGGAAAACCGGAACTCTCCATGACAGTGAAGAAACAAGAGATCCCCGCTTATGATCCACGCAGTATTCAGGGTATAGGTCTTAACTATGCCACAGCAAATTGCGGAGCGGCTCATGTACGCGGTTATACAATATCTCCTGAAGTACTGGGCGTTCCAGAAAAAATTGATCAGCACTCGATCGAAGGAAAAGACACGTGGGTGAAAGGGTTTCAGGATTTAACTGCAGCCATTGATTCTGCAGGGGTATGTCTATTTACCACTTTTGGTCTGGGAGCACCGGAGATTGCTGCTCAGCTTGCTGCTAATACAGGTGTTGACTATACAGCAGATTCTATAGTGATGATCGGTGAAAAAATCAACAACCTGGAAAGACTATTTAACTTAAAAGCTGGTTTCACTGCTGCAGATGATACTCTGCCGGTAAGACTTCTGAAGGATCCTATTCCCTCTGGACCTTCCAAAGGAGAGGTTAGCCGTCTAAAGGAAATGCTGCCGCTTTACTATAAAGCGAGAGGTTGGGACAAAAATGGAGTGCCAACTCCTGAAACGATCAGCAGCCTAGGCTTGAATTAACTGAATATCAAAAAGGGATTGCGTAATAATAATACGTCTCTGGAATAGTCTTAATCCGGATAGGTAAAAAGATCTTATTACGCAGTCCCTTTATAAAAAGGAAAAAATTATGCAGAAAATCTTGAAAAAATATTCTGATAAATCTGATGCTATCCAAATTCTCCAGGAAGTACAAAAGAAATATGGTTATATATCAAAACTTAATCTCAGGCAGATAAGCAGCACTATATCTGTTCCATACGCAGAGATGTATTCAATTGTCACTTTCTATAAATCCTTTTCTCTTTCGCCGCGAGGTAAATATATAATACGAGTCTGCGATGGTACTGCATGTCACATCAAAGGCTCTTTATCATTATTATCTGAAATAAAAGAAATTTTAGATATAAACCCCGGGGAAACAACTTCTGACAAAATTTTTTCTTTGGAAACCGTTGCCTGCATGGGAGTATGTGCTCTGGCTCCTGTGATGGTGATCGGTGATAATTATTATGGAAATCTCACCAGAGCTTCTCTTAAGAAAATCATTTATGAATATCAAAATAAGGAGAAGCAATAATGAAAACCATATACATATGCATGGAAACCGGCTGCGTTGCAAAAGGCAGCAATAAAGTCTTTCAGGCATTAGAGAAAGGTATTAAGAAAAATAATCTTCAGGTAGAAATTAAACCTACCGGATGTCAGGGACTGTGTCAGGAAGGTCCGCTTCTACAGATAATGCCAGACAATATTACCTATATCCGTGTTAAGCCTGAAGATGTAAGTGAAATAATTACAGAGACACTTCAGAATGATCGTATAATTGAAAGATTATTACATTTAGATAAACAGAAGAAAGAAAAATTAAAAAACAAATCCGACTGGTCTTTTTACCAGAAACAAAAAGGGATTATTTTGCCTATGATGGCCAAGATCAATAAGCACAGCTTGCAGGACTATCTTGATATTGGCGGTTATCAGGCGCTTAGAAAAACTTTAAAACATAAACCTGAAGAAATAGTAGATGAAGTCCTTCAATCCGGATTACGCGGACGTGGTGGTGCTGGTTTCCCTACCGGAAAAAAATGGCATGCAGTTGCCAAACAAACTAATTTCCCGAAATATATTGTCTGTAATGGTGACGAAGGTGATCCTGGAGCTTTTATGGATCGTTCCATCATGGAAGGTCTTCCGCACCTTGTTCTGGAAGGCATGATCATTGGTGCTTATGCAATCGGAGCTAAAAAAGGTTACATCTATGTTCGAGAAGAATATCCTACCGCAGTGGAGAATTTAAAACTTGCCATTAACAAAGCAAAAAAGGCTAATTTCCTGGGGAAAAATATTTTAGATAGCGGATTTGATTTTGATATTATCATTAAACGTGGTGCTGGAGCTTTTGTCTGCGGAGAATCATCTGCTCTTATGCGAAGTATTGAAGGTAAGATAGGTGAACCTACAGAAAAATATATCCATGCTTCAGAAAAAGGACTTTTTGGGCAGCCTACTGTGCTTAACAATGTGGAAACATTTGCCAATATTCCTTATATTATAACTCATGGAGCTACAAAATATAAAAAACTTGGAACTGAAAAATCACCAGGAACAAAAATATTCTCTCTCGTAGGAAATGTCGTTAATACCGGTTTGATAGAAGTAGAAATGGGTACAACTCTACGTGAGATCATCTATGACATTGGGGGAGGAATTGCTAATAATCGGAAGTTGAAAGCAGTCCAGACAGGTGGTCCATCCGGAGGTTGCATTAAAGCAGAAAATATTGATACTCCTATCGATTTTGATTCGCTTTCGGCCTTAGGTTCCATCATGGGTTCAGGTGGTATGATCATTATGGATGATACTACATGCATGGTTGAAATTGCCCGGTATTTCATCAATTTCCTGATGGAGGAATCGTGTGGAAAATGCACTCCATGCCGGGAAGGTTTACTGCAGATAAATAAAATTCTGGAAAGGATAACGCAGGGAAACGGCAAGCTTGCTGATCTGGAGACCCTGCGGATGCTTTGTGATTATATCAAGGATTCTGCTCTCTGTGGATTGGGAAAATCTGCCGTGAATCCGGTGCTTTCCACTCTTAATAATTTTGAAGATGAATATTGTGATCATATCATTAATAAGCGTTGCCCTGCCGGTGTGTGTAAAACTTTAACACATTTTTTCATTAATCAGGAAACCTGCATTGCCTGCGGTGTTTGTATGAAAAATTGCCCTGTGAATGCAATCACTCTTAATAACAAAAATTATCTGATTGAACAAGAAGTATGTATTAAATGTGGTATCTGCCGTGATAACTGCCCTGTGAATGCTATTACAACTTAGGAGATATGATGAATAAAATAGAAATATATATTAATGATAAACCATATTTAGTAGAAAAAGGCAGAATCCTGATTGAAATATGTCGAGAATTAGATATTTTCATACCCAGTCTTTGTTACTTTCCGGGAAATAATTCGTTTGCCGGCTGCCGTTTATGTATTGTGGAAATACGCAACGGAGACAGGTATAAATTAGTAGCTTCCTGCGAATATCCTATTAACAAAACAGAGAAATTCTATACTGATTCCGAACGGGTAAAAAATTCACGCCGGCTTTCAGCAGAGTTGTTACTGGCAAGAGTTCCATCAGCTCAGGAATTTTTACAGGATATCATACAGCAGCCACTTGAGAGAATATTTGAACCGATAGAATCGCAAAATGATAAATGTCTACTCTGCGGATTATGTTACCGTGCCTGTAGCAAATTTGGGCCAAATGCCATCAGTGTTAGCGGTCGCGGAGTACTTAAAACCGTTACAACCCCTTATAATGAAGCTAATCCTGCTTGTATAGCCTGCGGTATTTGTGCTGAAATCTGTCCTACTAATGCGATTAAGATGAAGGAAGATAAAAAAAGCCGAACTATCTGGCAACAGCGCTCTGATTTGATTGTCTGTCCCAAGTGCGGAAAGAAGCATATTACCATAAAAACCTGGCAGTTCTTAACAGAAGAACTAGGTTTGCCTCCTGAAGAAATGCTTCTCTGCGATGAATGCCGTAAATTAACTATTGCCCAGTCAATGCTAACTGGTTTCCGGAAACATTAATAAATAATTAGAGAAAGGGGTGATCCATTGCTCATCCTTTCTCTTTTATAATTCCTTCAGCGATATATTCATTAAAACGAAAAAATAACTTGCAT
>CAYXQX010000266.1:0-5806 GCA_964467485.1 uncultured Porphyromonadaceae bacterium
TTTCTTGGTGATATGCTTATCGAGGGTAATATTAGTGGTCCGGAATTTAATGGCTGGTATGTGGATCTTCTTTACGATTCTGATGGTGGTCCGGCTTATATATCTGATCCATCTGAATCTGATTTTCTTATTGCTGATGTTCATACCCAACCTACAGATTGTGGAGGAAATATAGTAGGGCACGTGCTTCATGTAGGGGTAGGAAAGGTGAATTTAGGCATATTCCTTGCGGAATCTCCGTCGAATAACTTGGAGCCAATGGCTTATGTAGGTCCTGTTATGTCGTATTATGAAAGCATAAGCGATGATTTTAAAAGGATTACAGATGAGGAGTGGACGAAAAGAGTGCAGGAGGACTTGTTGCCTACCAGACCGGATTGGGTGAATGTTTATTTGTCGGATAGCGAGGGTAATGAATTTGCAGATGGCAGGGAACTAGATGGTGTTTTATATACCGGAATAGATCAAACAATAGATGATTCTCCTGATTTTGGGATTGACAAGGTTTATCCTAATCCATTTACATCATCAACTATCATCAGCTATATTGTTCCATCAGTTGAATCACCATCTTCACATTCAGGATCTAGGAATGTTGATCTGAGTGTATATAGTATCTCGGGGCAGAAGATTGAGACTTTAGTGAACACAGGTAAATCGCTTGGTAAACATGTTACCAAATGGGATTCCAGCATGTATAAGGAGGGGATTTATTTCCTGATTTTTCGCATTGGCGAACATCAGGATATATATAAGATTATTAAAACTAAGGATTAAAAACGTCCATTTTATTTACCCTTATTATGTTGATTTAGATAATAGATTAATGCTTCAACTTCGATGCCAAGGTTGATATTGTTAATAATCACATTATCAGGAGTTTTAAGAATGGTATTGGTGAAATTAATTATTCCCCGTATACCATAATCCAACAGTAGATCGCATACTTCTTGTGCGGCTTTTCCGGGTACCGTGAGTAAAACAGTAGAAATACTATGTTTCTTAATCTGTTCGTCTAGTTTTTGCATGGAATAAACTGGCACTCCTGATTTCTTATTGTGTTTGGCTGGATCGATGTCGAAAGCAGAAATAATATATACATTTTGTCCAATAAATTGATTATTGTAATTAGCCAGGGCCCTCCCAACATTACCCATGCCAACCAATATAACGTTATGGATTTCGTCCATTTCAAATAGTTGGTTTAGAACCGCTAATAGGGATTCAATATCATATCCGGCTTTTTTATTGCCGGTTATTCCATGCATGGAGAAATCTTTTCTAACCTGTTCCGGGCTCACCCCGGCTTCATTACCCAGATTGTAAGAGAATATCTTTGTGAAGCCCAATTCTTTGAATTTCAATAGACATAATCGGTACTGAAGCAGTCGTTTGACGTTACTCTTAATTATCATCTTTTGTTACTTATTTCACAATAAGTCAAATGTATGGAAATGTATTGAATTGCCAAACGTCAAAAATGTTTCACTTTGGATAATATGCTTGAGTAAGTCTAATGAAATACCTGTTTTTCAGCTTTTTCGCCAGAGTTTTTATTGTTTAGGTAATACTCTTGAAGTTCTTTAACAATATCAGGATAATCTGCCGCCAGATTTTTTTGTTGGCCGATGTCATTGGATATGCTATATAGTTGGTAGTCAGGAGAGCATCCTGATTCAATATTCACATAACCATATACTTCCGGACCCTTATTAGGTGGGATAAAGAACCAGTCGCCCTTCCTCAGAGCCACTTTGCCACCTGCTTCGAGAAACAGCTCGTCTCTACCTGTTTGTGATTTGCCGAGTAAGGCTTCCATCACATCCTGACTATCGGGGGCTCCATCAGAGATATCAATATTCAGCAGGCTGGCTATTGAGGCTGAAAAATCCAATTGACAAACCAGGGCATTTGAGATTCCACTATCGATTGTGCCAGGCCAGCTAACAATAAAAGGCACTCTGGTGCCACCATCGAAAAGACTGTATTTGCCGCCTCTTAGAGGACCGGTAGGTTTGTGGTTGCCAGCTTTCACAACAGCATCATCTTTGTATCCATCATCTAAGACTGGTCCGTTATCACTAGAAAAAACGAACATGGTTTTTTCTGTCAGTCCAAGCTCATCAATTGTGTTAATCAGCTCATTAACGCTCCAGTCGGCTTCAAGGATAACATCTCCTCTTGGTCCCATTCCTGATTTTCCCACGAATCGAGGGTGAGGTGTTCTGGGTACATGAGGTTGATGTAATGTGAAATAGAGGAAGAAGGTAGAGTCCTTATTTTCCTTTATCCATTTTTTTGCTGCATCAGTGAATGTGTCTGCCAGGTCTTCATCGACCCAAAGAGCTGATTTTCCTCCTTTTTGGTAACCTATTCTTGAGATTCCGTTATGGATGCTTTGAGCGTGTCCATGGCTTGGATGCATTTTCAGCATTTCAGGATTTTTCTTTCCGGTAGGTTCGCCCTCGAAATTTTTCTTGTAGCTTACCTCGAGAGGATCATTGGGATCCAATCCAACAACCATTTGGTTTTCCAGTAGTACGGTTGGTGTTCTGTCCTGCGTAGCAGCCAGGATATAGGAATAATCGAAACCAACTTCCGCCGGGCCTGGAGAAACTCTTTTGTTCCAGTCAACATCGCCATTGCCTAAACCTAAATGCCATTTACCCACTACGGCCGTAGTATATCCAGCCTCCTTGAGAATGCTCGGTAAGGTTGTCATCCCAGGTTTCAGTATCAGGGGAGCATTGCCGGGTAGGACATGAGCATTTTTATTTTTCCAGGGATACTCACCGCTTAGCAGGCCATATCTGGAAGGAGTGCATGTAGCTGAGGTACAGTAGCCTTGCGTGAAACGCAATCCTGATTCGGCTAGTCGGTCAATTCCTGGAGTTGATATCTCTGTTGCACCATTTGAGCTAAGTTCATTATAGCCAAGGTCATCTGCCAGTATAACGATTATATTTGGTTTTTTTTCAGTGTAATTATCCTCACTAACTCCACAGGATACCAATATAGCCAGGCTGAGTATAAGCAATTGAGTATTAAGTTTCATTTTTTTTGGTTTAGAAAGCATAAAAGTAAATATTAACTTCTGATTTTTGAAAAAAATAAATTATTAATGCCCGAATTTGGGTTTTCCCGATTTTGCTTACCTTGAGGTGTTAAATCAGTCTAAATCTTATTATGATGAAAAAAGCATTACGTATAATTCTTTGGTCTCTTGTTGGGGTCATAATTGTTGCTTATGTCTTCTTGTTTATTGCCTATAATGGATATAAGCCAGGAAAAGTTGAACAGGAGATATCAGGAGAGGCTTTGGCATATTTCAGTGATACCTATGAAGATGCACGAGCAAATTTTCTTACAGAGGTGAAAAAGCTCAATTCTCAATATGAGAATATGGAGATTTCAAAAATTAGGGTTCCCAGCAAATCAGGTCTGGAGCTCTATGTTGATTATGCATATATACCTGCTCAGGATACAAATATCAACTTATTGATTCTTACCTCAGGTATTCATGGTGTAGAGGGTTATACCGGGAGTGCTATTCAGCAAATGGTTATGAAGGAGGTTTTACAACCAGAGCTCTTAAGATCAACAGGATTGTTGATGGTACATGGGTTAAATCCTTATGGTTTTAAAATAATCAGGAGAGTATCTGAGAACAACGTAGACTTAAACAGGAATTGCGCGATTGATCTTGCATTGTACGATGCTGTTAATGAGGGTTATGGCGATTTGTATGATATGCTGAATCCACAAAAGGAGGCAGACCATGCAACCAACAGGAACCGGAATTTTCATTTGATAGCTGTGAGTAAAATTATAGCTGAATCAATGCCGGTTCTTCGTCAGGCTGTTCTTCAGGGCCAGTATGAATATCCCGAAGGTTTATATTTTGGAGGAGAGGATCTGGAACCTCAGTTTAAGTCGCTAAAGCCAGTTTTTGGTGAGATTATGGGGCAATATTCCAAAGTGACCAGTATCGATTTGCATACAGGTTATGGAGAGAATGGCAAGATGCATCTATTCCCTAATCCGATTGATGATCAGGACGTCAAGCAAGGGCTTGAGGATCTTTTTGAGGGATATGAAATTGACTGGGGTGATGGAGATGATTTTTATACTATTCATGGATCTTTTGTTGACTGGATTGGATCCTTATTAGAAGTGGACCTTTATCTTCCTATGGTTTTTGAGTATGGAACTTTAGATAGTCAGGAAACCTTTGGTTCCATTAAATCGCTTCAGAGGACATTGTTGGAGAACCAGGGGAGGCAGTTTGGTTTTAAGAACGATAAAGCAGAAAAGAAAATCATGTCTGACTTCAGGGAGATGTATTATCCTTCATCAGAAGAGTGGAGGACGAAGGTAATTCTGGATAGCAAGAAGGTAATGACGCAGGTGTTCTTGAAGCTTAATAAGTGAGGATTAGTAATTTAATATGGATTTTTGTAATGCTTAGATATATTAAAATAATTGGCCTTTTATTTTTAGTTTCTCTTTTTGGATGTAAAGTTCAAAAAGATGAATCACAAGTCAAACCTAATTTTGTTTGGATTATGCTGGAGGATTGGGGGTATCAACTGTCTTGTTATGGAGAGCCGGGTATTGAGACTCCTGCAATTGATCAGCTGGCTGAGAATGGTGTGAGATTCACAAATTCTTTTTGCACTGCTCCTGTTTGTTCTCCATCGCGATCGGCTATGATTACTGGTTTTCATCAGAACTATATTGGAGCCAATCAGCATAGAACGAAAGGTCCGGGATGGGAGAAGGAAGAATTGCCATATGGAATAAAACCCTTTACGCATCTTCTTGAGGAGGCTGGCTACTTCACTTGCTTCATGGCAACACGCAAAACAGATTTAAATTTTATTCCTGATCATCCTGTTTATCAGGGTAAGGACTGGAGCGAGAGGGCAGAAGGGCAGCCATTTTATGCCCAGCTAACCTTCCCCGGGACACATAGAACCTGGCTGAGGGATTCCATAGACCCTATTGATGTTGAGGATGTTCTTTTGCCTCCTTATTATCCTGATGTCCCTCTGGCGAAAAGGGATTGGGCTAATGGGCTGGAGGCAGCTCAGATAGTAGACCGGAAGGTGGGTGAAGTTTTGGATAGGCTTGATGAGGAAGGATTAAGTGCCAATACTATGGTAATATTGATAGGGGATAATGGACGATGCATGCCAAGGGGAAAGCAGTTTTTATATGATGGGGGTATACAGGTTCCCATTATTGTTCGTTGGCCGGGTCATGTTGAATCAGACAAGGTGAATGACGATATGGTTAGCACGCTGGATATTACCAAAACGATTTTGGATGCTGCCGGTATTGATCCGGGATATGAATTGCATGGGGAGAATCTTTTTGGCAGGGAAGTTGGGAAACGGGAATATATTTTTGCAGCCAGGGATAAGATGGATGATACTTATGATGCTATGAGAGCCATAAGATCAGAGAAATACAAGTTGATTCATAACCTGATGCCTGAGAGGGCATGGTGCCAGTTTAATAATTACAAGGAAAATAGTTATCCTGTTCTTGCCTTGCTCAATGTTTTGAACATGAGAAATGAACTTTCACCTGAGCAGGCAGCTTTTATGGCATCAACTAAGCCTGAATTTGAATTGTTTGATTTGGAGAATGATCCAAATGAATTATATAATCTTGCTGATGATCCCCAATATTCAAAAGTTAGGGATAAGATGTTAAAGGAGTTGAATTTCTGGAGGGAATCGATAAATGACAAGGGCGTTTCGGAAGAGTTCAGAGCTGGTGGATGGTCGGCTGATTACCC
>CAYXQX010000267.1:0-5790 GCA_964467485.1 uncultured Porphyromonadaceae bacterium
ATAGGCCCAAGATCCTGTTATGATGAAGGTAAAAGGTGCGCTGAAACACTTTTTATGAGCTACCATCAACAAAATAATGTTAGAATTAAAATTGCTCGGATTTTTAACACCTACGGACCAAATATGCACCCTGAGGATGGACGGGTGGTAAGCAATTTTATCATGCAGGCCCTGAAAAATCAGGACATAACAATCTATGGGGATGGAACTCAAACAAGGAGTTTCCAATATGTTGATGACTTGCTTGATGGATTGATAAGACTTATGAATACACAGGAAAGGTTTACAGGCCCTGTAAACCTGGGAAACCCGTATGAATTCACAATCAAGGAATTAGCTGAAGAGGTGATTAATATTACCGGATCAAAATCAGGATTGGTATACCTGCCTCTACCAGAGGATGACCCAATGCAAAGAAAGCCTGACATCAGCCTGGCTAAAAAAGAGTTAGACAATTGGGAGCCTGGTATTCAATTAAGGGAAGGACTGATTAAAACAATCGCATATTTTGATGAACTAATCAAAACAAATGATCTGGATCAATATAAGGGATAATATTGCTGTATGTTTCATTGAAAATATGCAAAAAAATAATTATCGCTTTAATTGATTTTACACAAAAATAAGGAGCGAACAAATGAAAGGAATTATTTTAGCAGGTGGGTCGGGAACAAGATTATATCCTATTACAAAAAGTATATCTAAACAAATTGTCCCGATCTACGACAAGCCGATGATATATTACCCTTTATCAGTGTTACTTCTTGCCGGCATTAATGAGATCCTAATTATATCAACACCCAAAGATTTGCACTTATACAGGGACTTGCTGGAAGATGGTTCTCAATTGGGAATAAAATTAAAATATGCCGAACAGCCGTCTCCTGATGGTCTTGCACAAGCCTTCCTAATCGGAGAAGATTTTATTGGTGGAGATAATGTCTGTCTGATTTTAGGTGACAATATATTCTACGGTTACAATTTTGGGGGTCTTCTCCTTGACTCCTCTGAATTAGTTTCCGGCGCCAAAGTATTTGGGTATTATGTTCAGGATCCTGAAAGGTACGGAGTAGTTGAATTTGATGCTGACCATAAGGCTATCAGCCTGGAGGAGAAACCTGAATCTCCAAAATCCAACTATGCTGTTACCGGACTGTATTTTTATGATAATACCGTTGTTGAAAAAGCAAAAAGATTAAAGCCTTCCAAGAGGGGGGAGCTTGAGATAACGGATCTGAATCGCTTGTATCTTGAAGAGGATAAGCTGCAGGTTCAATTATTAGGACGAGGTATGGCATGGTTGGATACGGGTACTCATGACAGCCTCCTTCAAGCTTCAAATTTTATTGCAACAATTGAACAGCGACAGGGATTAAAAGTTTCCTGTATTGAAGAGATTGCCTTTATCAGGGGTTTTATCGATAGAGAACAGTTATTGGAGTTGGCAAAACCATTAAAAAATAGTCAATATGGTCAATACCTCTTTCAGGTAGCAAAAGACCGAAAACAAAATAATTAGAGTTTATATGAAGGTATTTGAAACTGCTATTGCAGGGCTTATGATAATTGAACCTAAAGTATTTGAAGATCAGAGAGGATACTTTTTCGAAAGTTATAGCAAAAAAGAATTATTTGAATCAGGGATAGATGTTGAATTCGTTCAAGACAATCAATCCTTATCCTCATATGGTGTTATCCGGGGACTTCATTACCAGTTAGCTCCCTATGCCCAAACCAAACTTGTTAGGGTAATTTATGGAAAAGTACTGGATGTAGCGGTTGACTTACGGCAGGGGTCTCTAACATTCGGACACAGTATGGGAATTGAAATATCAGCTGAAAACAAAAAACAAATTTTAATACCTCCTGGTTTTGCGCATGGCTTCGTTGTCCTTTCCGAAAAGGCCATTTTTTCATATAAGTGTGATAGATATTACAATCCTGAGTATGAGAGAGGAATAAGCCTTAGGGATCCGGGATTAAATATTGATTGGCATATACCTTCAAAAAATTTCATCATTTCAGAAAAAGACAAGATTTTACCTGCGTTTTCTGATGCTGAGATGAATTACTATATTTAATATTTACATCATGGGAAAAAAACGGATAGTGATAACAGGTGGTAACGGTCAACTTGGTCGTTCCCTTTTAAAACTAGGATCTGTTTTTGAAAATCTCGAATTGCTACCCATCGACATCAATGAATTGGATATCAGCAAAACGGATGATGTCGATAGATTAATTCCAGACTTAAGACCGGATTTCCTGATAAACTGCGCTGCATATACAGCCGTTGATGCCGCTGAAGAAAATCAAGACTCAGCATTTAAGGTTAATTATTCAGGGCCGAAGAACCTATCCTCCATTTGTAAAGTGCTGAATATTCCTCTCATACATATTTCAACCGATTATGTTTTCCCCGGTGATTCAAAAAAGCCCTATCAGGAAAACGATCCTACCGGGCCTGTAACTGTGTATGGGCGTAGTAAGTTGGCTGGCGAGGAGGCAATCATACAATCCGGTGTCCTGGGAATGATTATCCGAACCTCTTGGTTATACTCTGAATTTGGTCATAATTTCGTTAAGAGTATGATAAGGCTGGGTCGCGAAAAAGAAGAATTATCTGTAGTTTCAGATCAGTTGGGCTCTCCTACTTTTGCTGGCGATCTCGCCAATTCCATACTTCTAATATTGACAAAAATATCAGATGGCCATATTGTACCAAAGCCATCCGGGATCTATCATTTTGGAAATGGAGGTGTATGCAGCTGGTATGATTTGGCAAATGCTGTAATGGAGATATCTGAAATTAAGTGTAAGATCAAGCCGGTTAGTACTGAAGAATTCCCATTGCCGGCAAAAAGGCCAGCATATTCAGTACTGGATACAAGTAAAATAAGAAATGAATTCAGTCTGGAAATATCGCAATGGCGAACCAGTCTTATCAAATGTTTAGAACAGTTAAAAGTCTGAAAAACCATGAATACTTCAAAAGAATTACTGGATAAGCTCAAAAAGAAAGCTGCCTCATGGACAAGCGAACCCTTTGATAGTGAGACCATAGCAGAAGTTAAAAAAATGATAGAGGAAGAGGGAGACAATCTGGTCGAATCTTTCTATAAAGATCTGGAATTTGGCACTGGTGGTTTGCGAGGCATAATGGGCCCGGGTACCAACAGGGTAAACAAATACACTATTGGGATGGTTAGCCAGGGACTGGCAAACTACCTCAGGAAAAACTTCAGTGACAGAAAAGTTATTAGTGCTGCAATAGCCTACGATTGTAGAAATAACTCAAAGTTTTTTGCAGAAACTACTGCTAAGGTTTTTTCAGGAGCAGGAATAAAAGCATATATCTTTGAATCTCTTCGCCCCACACCTGAGCTGTCTTATGCAATAAGAGAGCTTGGCTGCCAGTCGGGAGTAATAATAACTGCCTCCCACAATCCCAAAGAATACAATGGCTACAAAGTATATTGGGAAGATGGTGCGCAGGTTATAAGCCCCTTCGACAAGGAAATAATAGATGAGGTTGGTTTGATAAACGATATTACTGAGATAGATTTCGTGGGTCGTCCTGAGCTGATTGAAATAATAGGATCAGAAATGGACAAAAAGTACCTTAAAAAAGTACATGGTTTGAGTCTCAGTCCGAAAATTATTGAAGCAGAAAAAGACTTGGGAATTGTATACACACCAATACACGGTACAGGTGTTCATCTTGTTCCTGCTGCTCTTGAGATGTTTGGGTTCCGAAACGTTTATTCAGTCCCTTCACAGGACATAACAGATGGCAATTTCCCTACTGTTCACTCCCCTAACCCGGAAGAAAAAGCAGCACTTAATCTGGCTATTGAAAAAGCCATAGAAGTTAAGGCAGATCTGGTTATGGCTACCGACCCTGATGCCGACCGTGTTGGAATTGCCGTGAGGGACAAGGGTGATAAGTTTGTTCTTCTTAATGGAAATCAAACCGGATCAATACTGATTTACTATTTATTGAGTAAATGGTCGGAGCAGGGAAAACTAAAAGGTAAAGAATTCATAGCAAAAACGATAGTAACAAGCTCCTTGTTCACCGAGATAGCCAGTCATTTTTCAGTTAAAACCTATGAAGTTCTTACAGGTTTCAAATACATTGCCGATTTGATAAAGAGAAAAGAAGGCGAGGAGGTGTTTATTGGTGGAGGTGAAGAATCGTATGGTTATCTGGCGGGTAATTTTGTTAGAGATAAGGATGCGGTTATGTCCTGTGCCCTTATAGCTGAAGCCGCTGCCTGGGCGAGAAATCAGGATAAAGGTCTTTTGGATATCCTCGATGATATCTATGTAAATTTCGGCTATTTCAAAGAGCATTTAATATCTGTTGTGAGAAAAGGAAAATCAGGAGCTGAAGAAATAAATCAAATGATGGATAAGCTAAGATCAACTCCTCCTGTTTCGTTGGCAGGATCAGATGTGGTAACAATCAATGACTTCCAATCGAGCCAATCTGTAGACATGATCTCCGATCTAAGGTATGACATAAACCTTCCTAAATCCAATGTCTTTCAGATTATTAGCCAGAATGGATCTATTGTTACCGTTAGACCATCAGGGACAGAGCCAAAGATTAAGTTTTATTTTTCGGTAAGGGAAAAAGTTGCAAGCAAGCAAGACCTGCAAGCTGCCGGTGAAAAATTAGATAAGCGAATTTCATTATTGGTAAAGGAAATTGGTGCAGAATAAATAAATTAGGGAAAATGGCTAGGTTCGGGTTGCGGGTTGCGAGTTGCGAGTTACGGATTAATCAAAGAACTCGTCTTTGAAGTTTACCAGAAATAGTTTTTCTGTGGCTCGGGTTAATGCGGTGTATAGCCATCGGTAGTATTCTCGGTCCATTCGCTCTTCTGTAACATAGCCCTGATCAATATACACATGTTTCCATTGTCCCCCCTGGGCTTTATGGCATGTAACAGCGTAAGCAAACTTCACCTGCAAGGAATTAAAAAAGGGATCATCACGAACAGCCTCGGTTCTGTTTTTTTTACCCTTCACACTTTGATAATCCTCCATCACGCTGAAAAAAAACTCCTTCATGGTATCCCTGTCCATGGAGGCACTTTCTACCATTAGGCTGTTCATTATTATTTTTGCATCAAAATCAAGGTTTTGGTAGTCGGCCAGTTTCAAATTTACATCGGCGAAACGCAGCCCATACAACTCCTGATATCCATTAATTCTATTAACAATAGCGATATCTCCATTGGCAATAAAATCAATCTCCTCTTCATCTTTTAGCCAGAAATAATTATTCTTAACCACCATCAGCTGATCACCCACGGCTAATTCCTCTTCTCTCCAAAGAATACTATTTCTTATGCCCTGGTTATATCTATTGGCCTGTTTATTAGATCTGCAGACTATTATGGTATCATCCATTCCTGCTTTATCATAGGATCTTTCAATTGACTCAATCAGGTTTTCTCCTGATACTCTAACTACGTCGCCGTTCTTGTCCTCCAGTAGCTTAGGATAGCCAAGAATACTATTCCCCAGCTTTTCTCTTACGGCTGTCGCATTCGAAAGAATACCGGAGGATAATGACTGACGAACCACTTCATTTAGCTCTCCGCTTTTAACCGGAAAACCATAAGCACTTAAAATATCAGGATCCAGTGCTTCACTCGTATCCAAACCTACTGGTGGCAGCTGAGCAACATCACCAATCAATATCAGCTTGCATCCCACCCCGCTGTATACGTATGTTATTAAATCGTCGAGAAGGCGGCCACTTCCAAACATTGCAAT
>CAYXQX010000268.1:0-5775 GCA_964467485.1 uncultured Porphyromonadaceae bacterium
CAGGGAAATAAAAAAAATAGCGCTGGCAATAAGGTAGAACTTCATAATTTATAATAATATCAGGATGGTAAATTAACTAAAGTTTCTTTGTAGATAAAATTTATGCCTGCCATTTTCAAAACCTCTGATACGAATACTTAAAACAACAATTTATCCTGATGTCGATATGTAGGACAAATAGTAATTATTAGAAATCCACAAAATTTTAATTTGTATGACAAATAAGTGAGCATATATCGTAATCTTTGATTAATATTGAAATTGGTTTTAAAAAATAATCCCTGATAAAAGCATAGATATGAAAACTGACAAGACAATAGGCCTGATCGCAGCTCCTTATTCTCCTCTTAATCCTGATGGCTCATTAAATCCATCAGCAGTGAAAAATTATGCCGAATTACTCATTAGAAATAATGTGCAAGGAGCATTCGTTTGCGGAAGCTCAGGAGAGGGACTGTCTCTAACAATAGCAGAGAGGAAGATCCTTGCTGAGGAATGGGTTAAATATGGTGGGAAAGATTTAAAAATCATGATTCATGTTGGAGCTACCTCAATAATAGACAGTCAGGAGCTTGCTAACCATGCTCGTTCCATTGGGGTAAACGGAATTGCTTCCATTGAACCAATATACTACATGAGTACTTGGATGGAAGACCTTGTCACTTACTATAAAGAATTGAGCAGTGCCGCTCCTGGAGTACCATTCTACTCATACTATATCCCCGGATTAACCCACTACCAAACTGATTATGTGGAGTTTTGCAAAAAAGCAATAGAGCTGATTCCTGATTTTGCCGGAGTAAAGTACACTAATAACAACCTGTTTGAATATGCTCAACTGATCAAAAGGTTTGGCCATGAGCTCGATATTCTGTTCGGTTCTGATGAATTGTTAATCAATGCTCTTGCTTCTGGAGCGCGGGGAGCAGTGGGTAGTACCTATAATTTTACCCCGGCTCTGTATAATGAGATTATCAAACATTTTAATAATGGTAATATTGAGGAAGCACGGGAACTACAGATCCTCTCACAGAATTATATCAGCCTGATGCCAAAGTATAATGGATCAATAGTTTTTGGGAAAGCTATAATGAATATTCTGGGGATTGAATGTGGACCAAACCGCCTCCCTCTTAAAAACCTAAAAGACAAAGAACTATTACAATTGGAAAAAGATCTGAAACAAGTAGGATTTTTTAAGTTCGTAGCAAAATAACACTACCATAAAATCATTATGATATCAATATGATATCATTTTTATTTTTACAATCAGTCACATCTAAAGCTAAAAAATGGGACAAGCTGCTTACCACAAGATCATAGCAACAGTAATTTTTCTGGCAGCCATCATGCCAGGTATAAGCAGCTATGGACAGTCTAAGCAAGAAACAAAACTATCCTATGAACTTTTAGGCAATACTCCTGATGAACTGGGAGTTGCAGGACCATTCACCGGTTTATTGGGGCCAAATCAGGATGTACTGATGGTTGCCGGTGGGGCAAACTTTGCTCCACCCATCTGGGAAGCAGATAAGGCCTACCATAAGCAAATCTACATCGGTAAATTGGATGCCGAAAACACTAGCATTGAATGGATAGACAACAAGGTAACCTTACCCTCTAAGATAGCTTATGGCTCTTCCGTTACAACGCCGGATGGAATAATTTGTATGGGAGGTCATAACACCGAACTTGTTTTTAATAATGTTTTTCTGATAAGTCTTGACAAAACCGGGAGCAAGCCAGAAATACTGGATTTACCAGGATTGCCAACTCCTGCCACGCAAGGAGGTGCAGCTATTATTGGTGATTTTGTTTATTACCAGGGAGGTCAAACAGGACATGATCCTACCTCATCAACGAATAATCTTTGGAGACTGAATATATCATCAATTTCAGACTATATTGCTGATCCTTCCTCCGGATATCCCTTTAGCTGGGAGATATTACCATCATTACCCGGACCAAGTCGTTTAGTACAAACAGTGCTTTCTCAGCATAATGGCAGGAACGAAGCTCTGTTTATCATTGGAGGGCGGAGGGTCAAAGACAATTACACAGGCTTGGAGCCATACGAATTGCTGAACGACGTCTGGGAATTTGACCCATTGGACATCGAATTACCATGGACAAGAAAAAGTGATGCCCCCGTTAACATGATGGCAGGTCCCGGAGCAGCTTTCGGTCAGGGCCATATCTTTATTCTGGGAGGCACAGATGGTAAATTGATTTATTTGGCTGATTCACTACGGGACAATCATCCGGGCTTTCCCAAGAAAGCCTGGGCCTACCATACCATTACAGACACCTGGGTTTCCCTAGGTGATATACCTGCAAACCAGGTAACTACAACAGCTGTAAAATGGAAGAATAAGATAATAATACCATCAGGAGAAGTTAGGCCACGCGTACGATCCAGCAATATTTGGGCTGTGAGTATTCCGCAAACTGAAACCAGTTTTGGTTGGCTAAACTATACAACTCTCGTTATTTATCTTCTGGCAATGCTCATGGTAGGGTTTTATTTTGCCAGACGGAATAAGAATACAAATGATTTCTTTCGCGGCGGTCAACGCATACCCTGGTGGGCAGCAGCATGCAGCATTTTTGCAACAATGCTGAGCTCTCTAACCTATATGTCTGTTCCAGCAAAGGCTTACATGACTAACTGGGAATACTTGCTGGGTTATCCTCTGATATTCCTGACCGCTATCCTGGTTATTTACCTTATCCTTCCATTCTTCCGACAGATTGATGCTACCTCAGCTTATGAATATCTGGATAAAAGATTTAATAGAGGAGCAAGATACCTTGGGAGTGGATTTTTTATTTTCTTTCAGGTTGGCAGAATGGCCATCGTAATGTTCCTCTCTGCCCTGGCCCTCTCAGCCATAACGCCATTCACCTCAGCTCAATGCATCCTGATAATGGGCATATTAAGTATTGTATATTCTACTCTTGGGGGAGTTGAAGCAGTTATCTGGACTGATACCATTCAAACCTTTGTTCTTCTTGGAGGAGCTATCCTGATATTCATTCTGGTGATTCTTAAACTGGACGGTGGCATGAGCGAGTTCCTGAGCGTTGCAGCTGAAGATCAGAAATTCAAGATGGTAAATTGGGATTGGGACACCTTTTCCTACACAACTGCCGCATTTTGGGTAATAATTATTGGAGCTTTTGGACAAAACCTTGTATCTTACGGCTCTGATCAGGCTGTAATACAACGATATATGACAACCTCCGATCAGAAAAAGGCAGCAAAATCAATCCTTACAAATGGTATTATATCAGTTCCTGCCGGCCTCTTGTTCTTTGCTGTCGGCACTGCTCTTTATGTGTTTTACAAATCTCGCCCTGAAGGGATTGATCCCAATTTCCAAAACGATGCCATAATGCCACTTTTCATCGTTCAGGAGATTCCTGCCGGTCTGGCCGGACTGATAATAGCCGGTGTTTTTGCTGCAGCACAATCCACCATTAGCACCAGCATGAATTCCATATCCACAACAACTGTAACAGACTTCATCCGTCCATGGAATCTCCTGAAAACAGAGAAGTCCTACCTCAAAATGGCCAGGATTTTAACTCTTACTTTCGGAGGGGCAGGTACCGCCCTGGCCCTGATCTTTGCATCAGCAGATATCAAATCCCTGCTTGATCAGTTTTTTGCCATACTTGGCCTTTTTGGAGGTGCGCTGGGCGGAATGTTCCTACTTGGCATGTTCACCAAACGAGCCAGAGGCAGAGGTGCTGTGGCCGGTGCAATTATTGGAGCTATCAGTCTATTCTTTGTTAGCCGTTTTACCGATACTCATGTATATCTTTATGCTGCTATAGGTATTATTATCACGGTAGTAAGCGGCTGGCTTTTAAGCCTTATCATACCTGATAATGAAAAAGATATCACAGGATTAACCGTATATGACTTAAGAAAAAGATCTTCTAAATAAATCACATGGATAAGAATAGATTAATAGAACTTCAAAGAATATACAGGGATGGCCTGCTCAATGACACTCTACCCTTTTGGCTAAAAAGTTGTGTCGACAGAGAACATGGAGGATTTACCTTTATGCTCAACAGAGATGGCTCTCTAATGGACACTGATAAAGGTGTATGGCAGCAGGGGCGTTTTACCTGGCTACTGGGTACTTTATATAACAAATGGGAGAAACGTCCTGAGTGGCTGGAACTGGCCCATCATGGGATAGAATTTATGGAAAAACATGCCTTCGATACCGACGGTAGAATGTTTTTTCATCTGGATAAAGAAGGAAACCCTATACGGAAAAGAAGATATGTCTTCTCCGAATCTTTTGCAGTCATCGCCTATGCAGCTTACTCAAAGGCTTCGGGTGAAAAGTGGGCGGGCGAAAAAGCACATCAGATATGGGAAATGATAATGCATATCTTACATACTCCCGGAATGCTCCCCCCAAAATTCACCGACCACCGACAAACGAAAGGTCTGGCATTACCAATGACTCTATTAGTTACAGCTCAGCAATTACGGGAGAACCTTGGTGATAATGGATATTCCAAAACTATTGACACGCTTATCGAGAGGATTAACCTTCACTGGATGAAAAATGAGTTTTCAGCAGTTCTCGAGACTGTTGGCATGAACGGTGAATTTATTGATCATTTTGATGGAAGAATGCTTAATCCCGGACATTCCATTGAATTAGCCTGGTTCCTGCTCAGAGAATCTGAATATAGAAATAATGATCCCAAAATACAGGCAATGGGTTTAAAGATCCTCGACTGGATGTGGGAATGGGGATGGGATAAAGAATATGGGGGTATCACTTACTTCAAAGATGTAAAGAACTATCCTCCACAGGAATACTGGCACGACATGAAATTCTGGTGGCCGCAAAGCGAAGCCATTATCGCTACCCTAATGGCATACAGGCTATCAGGAAATAAAAAATACGCCGAATGGCACAAAATGATCCACGACTGGACCTACAAGCATTTTCCAGATCCTGAATTTGGTGAATGGTATGGCTACCTTCACAGAGATGGCAGAGTATCAGTACCATCCAAGGGAAATCTCTGGAAAGGTCCCTTCCATATCCCCAGAATGCAAATGATATGTGCAGACGAATGCGGTAAAATGTTGTAAACGAATGTAAATGATATATGCAGACGAATATGGAATGATGCTGTAAACGAATGTGGAATGATGTTATGAACGAATGTGGAATGATGTTATGAACGAATGTGGAATGATGCTGTAGAGACAGATTATGATCTGTCTCTACCTTGTCCTGATCAACCAATCCAAATCGGTTTTTAGAAAAGATATTGCACTATAATCATCCCTCTCAAAAAGTACCCCTATCTGATATTCGCCAATTTCAGTAAGGCATGAATATGCAAATGAGCCATTATAGATGCACCTGTTTACCAACCAGCTTTTGCCGTCATCAAGTGATACTTGAAGGGTCCCAAACTTCCTGCCCACACTAAAATAGGGATTACAAAAAACCAGGACAGGACTACCCATCCAACTTCCCGGCATCCTGATTATCGACCCCATGCAATTGGGATCCACCAGGTTCAAGTCATCCTTTAAGCCCGTCCAGTTTACGCCGCCATCAACGCTAAGAGCAGTTTTCCTCAGCTTCTTCCCTCCTGCACTCCTACTATTCAACATAATTGACCCGTCGGACAATTCCACCATTTGAACCTCATTTCCCCTTCCCGGATCCTTTTCAAATGCTACCTCTCCATATTCCCAGGTCAAGCCACCATCATCAGAATATA
>CAYXQX010000269.1:0-5750 GCA_964467485.1 uncultured Porphyromonadaceae bacterium
ACAAACTACCGCCCGTTTCCAGAAGAGAGCTTTTGAATATTATCGATCAAACTAAAAATAATAAGGGGCTGGTTGTTAACCTTGCACTATCATACAGTTCGAGAGCGGAAATTACTTCTGCTGTGAGAAAAATAAGTGAGGACGTTAAAGCCGGGTTGCTGGAATCTGCGGATATTGATAATGCTAAATTTGAGCAATATCTTTTTACTGCTGGAATTCCTGATCCGGAATTAGTAATCCGTACCAGCGGCGAATACCGCATAAGCAATTTCCTATTATATCAAATAGCATACGCAGAACTATATTTTACTGATGTTTTGTGGCCTGATTTTTCCAAAGAAGATTATTATACTGCACTTTTAGATTTCCAAAACCGTGAGCGTAGGTATGGATTAACAAGTGAACAATTTTAAATAGCATATTCCAGGTATGAAATATACATTACTCATTTTTACTGTTTTCCTTTTTGCTTTAGGTCCTGTTGCAGGTCAGGATCAGCAGAAAGAACCAATGAAGGTAATTAACTACAACCTTCTAGCCAAAGAATATGAAATTGGAGGGGTTACTGTTTCCGGACTGAAATACCTGGGACAGGCAAATACATTGATTGCTGTTTCAGGCTTTGTTGTTGGAGAAATAATCGAAATTCCCGGAGGTGGAATCCGAGAGGCAATTGAAAAACTTTGGGAACTGAAATTGTTTTCCGATGTAAGGATCACTTCAACAAAAATAGTTGAGGACAAAATATTCCTGGATATATTCGTGTTGGAGCAGCCTCGATTATCTGCCTTCTATTTCAATGGAGTGAATAAGACTGAAGCGGATGATCTAACTGAAAAAGTGAAGCTGCTCAGAGGAACTGAAGTAACAGCAAATATGCTGGGACGTACCAAAAATATTATCACCGAGCATTTTATTAATAAGGGATACCTCAATGCAAGTGTTGAGATTATTCAAAAGCCGGATAGTACTCTTCCTAACTATTCGACACTGGGAATAAACATCTCAAAGAAAAGCAAGGTGAAAATCAGAGAACTGGTTTTTGAAGGTGTTAGCGTGATTCCAGAGTCCAAGCTGAGAAGAGCTATGAAGGAGACTAAGCAAAAGACCTGGTATAACCTTTTTAAAACATCAAAATATATCCAGGGAAATTTTGATGATGACCTTGATCTGCTTCTTGCAAAATATAATGAACTTGGATATCGGGATGCACAGATCGTAAAAGACTCCTTATACAGGAATGATGATGGGACCGTTGGGCTTGTTGTTGGCATTGAAGAGGGGAAACAATACTTTTTCAGAAATATTTCCTGGGTTGGAAATACCAAGTACAATTCTGGATTCCTAACTGAAGTACTAAAGATTGAGAAAGGCGATATTTTTGACCAGATACTGTTGAATGCCAGGTTGTTCATTGATCCCGATGCGGTTGCTAATTGGTATCTCGACAATGGTTATCTTTTTTACGAGGCAACCCCTGTGGAGGTAAATATTGAGGGGGATTCTATCGACCTGGAAATTGTCATCAGGGAAGGAACGCAAGCAAGAATAAACAAGGTTAGTATAACGGGAAATGATCGCACTAACGAGCATGTTATCAGGCGAGAGATTAGATCTTTGCCGGGTGATCTGTTCGATAGATCTAAAATTATCCGTTCGGCCAGGGAATTGGCTCAACTCGGATTTTTTGATGCTGAATCAATAAACCCTATCCCTACTCCTCATCCTGAAGATGGAACTGTGGATATTGAATATCAGGTAGTTGAGAAAGCAAATGACCAAATTGAAATTTCTGGTGGATGGGGTGCAGGTATGGTTATTGGAACTCTGGGAGTTAGATTTGGTAACTTCTCAGCGAGGAACTTCTTTAAGAAAGGCGCTTGGCGGCCTTTACCTTCCGGTGATGGACAAAATCTAAGTTTGAGGGCCCAGTCAAATGGTAGGTATTACCAGTCATATAGCGCATCTTTTGTTGAGCCCTGGCTAGGGGGAAAGAAGCCAAACTCGTTTTCTGTCTCCTTATACCATACATTGCAAACCAACGGATACGTGTCTGAAGATCCATCAGCCGCCTCCATGAAGATTTCAGGTGCATCCTTAGGTCTAGGCCGTAGATTGTCATGGCCGGATGATTTCTTCTCTCTGGTCAATACTCTTTCATTCCAAAGATATGATCTGAGTAACTGGTCTTATTTCCTGATCAAAGATGGTATAGCGAACAACCTGAGTTTTTCTACCAACTTTGCCAGAAATTCCACTGACCAGATTATCTATCCCAGAAGGGGATCTAACTTTTTGCTTGGCTTGCAGATTACTCCTCCATACTCATTAATGAATGGGAGAGATTATAGTACCCTGAGCAGTACAGAAAAGTATAAGTGGATTGAATACCATAAATGGACATTCAAAGCAAGCTGGTTTACCAAATTATGGACTATCACAGCAGGTGAAAACGAGCTCGACTTTGTTCTTGCCACCAAAGCAGAGTTTGGCTATCTGGGATTTTATAACAAATTTGCCAGGTCACCATTTGAGAGTTATGAAGTTGGAGGTGATGGTATGATGGGTTACAGCTATTATGGCAAGGATATTATATCTCTTAGAGGTTATGAAAACAGCTCCGTAACACCACCTGAGGGAGCAAATTTATATAATAAATTCACAATGGAGTTGAGGTTCCCCATATCTCTAAATCCAAGTGCTACTCTTTATGCACTCACCTTTATTGAAGGAGGAAATGCCTGGTATGATTTTAAAGACTTTAACCCATTTAATATGGTGCGCTCTGCAGGTTTTGGCGTAAGAATATTCCTCCCGATGTTTGGGATGATGGGTGTCGATTGGGGATATGGATTTGATGATCTGCCTTATCAGACAGGGAAAAATGGCAGCCAGTTCCATTTTGTTCTCGGACAACAACTATAGTAGAGCAGGAAGGTCGAAAAACAGAAAGACATAAGGCGAAAATTGGTATAATTATTGCAACCTAGATAGAAATATTTAAAATTTTTACATTATGAAAAAGATACTTTTAGGATTGGTCATTGCCATAATGGGTACAGGCATGGGTTTTAGTCAAGCTAAGATTGCCTTTGTTGATACTGATTACATTCTTGGTCGAATTCCTTCATATGATGCTTCGCAGAAGCAGCTAGATAAATTTGCAGGAGATTGGCAAAAAGAAATTGAAGGCAAGAAGGTTGAGATTGAAGCTCTTTACAAAGATTATCAAGCCGAGAGGGTTCTTCTCACCGAAGAGATGAGAAAAAAACGTGAAGATGATATCATAGCACGTGAGCAGGCCATTAAGGATTTACAAAAGAAATACTTTGCTCCTGAAGGAGAATTGTACAAGAAGAGACAGGAACTTATCAAGCCTATCCAGGATGATGTTTTTAACGCAATTAAGGAAGTTGCGGAGGAAGGTAACTATGCTGTGATTTTTGATTCTGCATCTGGACCTACTATGCTTTACACCAATCCTCGTTATGACAAAAGTGATGAGGTTTTGACCAAACTCGGGTATCAATAACAGAGGGATTTTTAACAAAATAATTATATAATACTTTATGAGAAAAGTGATTTTCGTGCTGTTGGCCTGTTCTGTTTTGGGAACAGGAACGGCTTTTCAGGCCAAAGCCCAAATAAAATTAGGGCATATCAATTCAAATGAATTATTCATGGCTATGCCTGAAAGAGACAGTGCCATGCTGGTTCTTGAAGAGCAAAAACAAGCCATTTTGAAGCAATCGGAGGAATTAAGTGTTGAGTATAACCGGAAGTTGGAATTATATATTAAACAAAGGGATTCCCTTTCTCCTTTGGTTGTGAAAACAAAAGAGGATGAATTGACTGATTTTCAAAATAGGATAAGGACTTTTGAAACCGCCGCTGATCAGGAGATGCAAAATAAACAGCAGACTTTATTTCAACCAATTTTCGACAAAGCTCAGGATGCTATCAAAATTGTTGCCCAGGAAAATGGCTTTAAATATATTCTGGATGTTAGCCAGGGATATGTTCTGTATTTTCCAGACGAAGAATCTTATGATATTTTATCTTTGGTAAAAGCAAAACTTGGCATACAGTAGTTCTGATTAATTAAGATATAATAAATCCTTGTTGTAAATTGCAGCAAGGATTTTTCTATGAATAAATATTCGCCTATCGGAATTTTTGATTCTGGAATTGGAGGGCTATCCGTATTGAGGGCTCTTCGTAAGGAATTACCTTTGGAGTCTTTCATATACATGGCAGATTCAGGTAATGCCCCATATGGCAGATTGTCGCCTGATGAGATTATAAGGTTGTCTTCAAAAAACACGGAATTCCTGATTAAAAAAAATGCTAAGCTGATTGTTGTTGCATGTAATACTGCAACAGGTGCTGCAATCAAGCACCTGAGGGAATCATATTCTGTTCCTTTTGTTGGGATGGAGCCGGCAGTTAAACCAGCTGCTCTGCTGTCAAAAACCGGAAAGATTGGGGTTCTGGCTACGGCCAGAACGTTTGAAGCTAACCATTTTAATAGTACAGTTGATAGATATACAGGTGATGTTGATGTTACAGTTAAGGTAGGAGACGGCTTGGTTGAATTGGTGGAAAAAGGAATGCTGGATACTCCTGAATTAATGAATATGCTTGAGGAATATCTTGCTCCCTTGATTAAGGAAGGAATTGATCAGTTGGTTTTAGGTTGTACTCACTACCCATTTTTAACCTCTGCCATCCGTAAAATTATTCCTGAGAGTATTGTTATCCATGACCCCGCACCTGCCGTGGCCAGCCAAACCAGAAGAGTATTGAGTAAGTACAATGGTTTGGTCCCAGATAAAAAATTGCTTGAAGATGAATTTTATTCTTCTGGCAATCGTTCAGTACTGGATGAAATGCTCATAAATCTGTAGTGTTTTCCTATTTATACCAGTCGGTATAAAACAGGTAGTTGTTGGCAATTTTATCTATCATCTCTCGGGTCTGTTCCGGGTCAATCTCCTTAACTTTTACAGCAGGTACACCTGCATAAATGCTATTTGGTTCTATCTGTTCAGAGTCCTTAACTAAAGCACCTGCCGCAATAATAGAGTTTTCTCCTATAAGCGCATGGTCAAGGACAACAGCTCCAATGCCAACTAAGACCCTATCCATGATTTTGGCTCCGTGAATTACAGCATTGTGGCCTATGCTAACTGAGTCGCCAATGTTAATTACAGACTTTTTATATAAGGTATGCAGAACCGCACCATCCTGAATGTTTACTTTATTCCCTATTCTGATACTATTTACATCACCCCTAAGCACTGCATTATACCATATGCTGCAATCGTCTCCGGTTTTTACGTCCCCAATAATTGTAGATGTTTCAGCCAAAAAACAGTTATTGCCAAACTGAGGAGTAAATCCTCTTAGCGATTTTATTATTGCCATAATGTGAAGAAGTTGTATTACTGAATACAAAGTTAATAGCTTTTGCTGAGTATATTTTTAAACCTTCTCATTTTCATTGCAGATTGAGGTGCTTTTTTGCCTTCTATGACCAAAATCATGATTAAGAATATTTCCAAATAAGATAATCTGTGGTTGAATAAATTGTAAATCCTACGACGGTAGGGGTTTATGAACAATTAAAGTGTTTAAAAAAAAATATGGTTTACTCTTGCAGAGCTATAATAAAACTGTATAATTTTGTTCTCAATAAAGCTAAGCGCTAAAGGAGGGGCTATAGTTACTTCTGTCAAGAGTGATTATAG
>CAYXQX010000270.1:0-5689 GCA_964467485.1 uncultured Porphyromonadaceae bacterium
CTTTAGCCATTCTGGTGGCAATTTCCTCAATTGGGGTGAACAGACTCTGATCCCAAGGTATTTACATATGGTTATTGGAGCTATTGCTATAGCCGGACTGGGAAAAGCTATTTTTCATCATTTCAGAAAAAAAGATAGTTCAGAAAAAAAGAATTTGGAAATTTCCCGTGGCCTTAAAATCTTCGGCTGGTTCACTATTGTTCAAATAGTTATTGGTGTTTGGTTTTGGATGGCTTTACCAAAAGATATCATGATGTTGTTCATGGGTAAAAACATTGCCTACACAATAATTATGGTTGTATCCTGGATCTTAGGACTGTTAATCTTACATTCTGCCTTAACCGGAAGATTAATGACTGCCGCCTTATCCGGTATCATTACTATGGTTCTGATGGTTATCATGAGGGATTTGGTCAGACACGCCTACCTGGCAGACATATTCCATCCAAAGGAACTGGTTGTTGTCCCACAGACATCTCCCCTGATTGCATTTCTGTTAATCTTCATAGTGGGATTAGCTGCCATTTACTATATGATCAAGCTTATTTCAAAACCCTCATCTGAAAAGTCATGAATTATCCTATCTGGAATTTACCAAATACCGGTGGTGGATTATTAATTGCCATCATCGCCGTTGTACATGTTGTTGTTTCACACCTTGCAGTTGGAGGGGGTCTTTTTCTTGTATTAACCGAGAGAAAAGCAATAAGAACGAATGACAAGGGACTGCTGGCTTATGTAAAATCCCATACAAAATTTTTCCTCTTACTGACTATGGTTTTTGGAGGCATAACGGGTGTAGGAATTTGGTTTATCATTGCTCTGGTTCATCCGGCTGCCACATCCATCCTTATTCACAACTTTGTATTCGTCTGGGCGATTGAGTGGGTATTTTTCCTTGGAGAGATTGTTGCCTTATTGATATACCACTATCGATTTAGCAAGATGAATTCGGGTGATCATATGAAGATTGGATGGTTGTATTTTATATTTGCCTGGGGATCACTCTTAATGATAAATGGGATACTGGGCTTCATGTTAACACCAGGTAATTGGCTTGAAACAGGAAATATGTGGGATGGTTTTTTAAATCCAAGCTTTTGGCCATCCCTGATATTCAGATCATGTATATCCTTCATCTTCGCTGGAATATTCGGTCTGGTTACAGCTAGCTTCACAAAAAATCCTGATGTAAGAAAAAAGGCCTTCCGCACGTGTGCAAAGTGGATGTACCTACCAGTCATTGTCTTATTCCTCAGCGGACTATGGTATTCAAATGTTATCAGTTCCGACTCTCATGAAAATCTTTTTCAATTTAATTCATCAGGAATAATATCCATGAGAGTCTTGTTGATTTTCAGTTTATTGTTGTTCATCCTGGGCTTATGGACATTATTCAGATTAAAACCGACTATACAGAAGATTGGAAGTTTTATCATGATCTTTATTGCTCTCGGATGGATGGGCGGTTTTGAATATAGTAGAGAGATAGCCAGAAAGCCATTTGTCCTATACGACTTAATGTACTCCACCGGGATTACTCCTGAGCAAATGCCTGAAGTAAATGAGATGGGTATTTTAAATTATGCCAAATGGAGTTCTATCAAGGAGATCAATGAAAACAATCTACTTGAGGCAGGCAAGGAGGTCTTTAAACTTCAGTGCCTTGCTTGTCATACTATTGAGGGATACAACCAGATTAAAAATAAAACTGAAAGACTTACTGAAAGGGGAATCCTGGCCCATCTGAGCGGCCAGGGAAAAATCAATAATTATATGCCTCCCTTTATGGGCACTGATGAGGAGAAATCAGCACTGGCAGCTTACCTTGCAAGAGACCTACATGGTTTGTTACCTCCAGACCTTGAAGACATTGAAATAGTTCAGGAGGATTTTGAAATACCTGAATTTGATATGGATAAGAGCGAATATGTTTTGCTGGTGTGGAATGATCTTGGGATGCACTGTATTTCCGACAATGATCCTTATTTTGTTTTTCTTCCTCCTGCCAATACACTAAATGCGCAACTATTTAAAAGAGGTCCAAAACCAAAGATAATAACAGAAGGGGTTAAGCTGTTATATGAGGTTCAGGAAGGACACAAAAATCCTCAAAGGCATGTTGATTTCTGGAATTACGACGACAAGATTTTTGGCATTGACTTGCCTAAAGGCCAGGGATTGAAGGGGAAAATGGTTAAAGGAGAAATGGATGCTATGGAAGGTCATTTTGCTGCCGAATTGATTCCGGTTGTTCCCTATCGTGACAACAATACTTTCAATCCTTTTCCTTTATTTTCAATAACTGCTTTTGATGAAGCTACAGGGGAGACATTGATTTCCACTACAGCCGTGGCCCCCACTTCAACTGAACTCGGATGTCGTAATTGCCATGGTGGAGGCTGGAGAGTTGGAAACATGGCAGGGCTGGCCGATGAAACTGCCGAGAATATCCTTTGGGCACATGATAAGTATAATGGAACTGAGCTACTGGAAGATGCCCTTGAAGGGAAGCCTATGCTTTGCCAGTCTTGCCATGCTGATCCTGCTCTTGGGGCATCCGGTAAACCTGATGTTTTGAATTTATCCGCCGCCATTCATGGCTTCCATGCTAATTATCTTGGTGGTCTGTACAATGAGTCCTGTAATTTGTGCCATCCATCAAGTGAGAATGGGATAACTAATTGTGCACGAGGCAGACATAAAGAATCAGGAATAACTTGTGTAGAATGCCATGGGAATATAGAAGACCATGCACTCTCACTGCTTAAAGATAGGGCTGAAGCAGGACATCAGGCAGCAAACAGGCTTTCTGCTAATCTAATCCCTTCAGCAGTTGGCAGCATGGATGAAGTCAAAGCGAGAACTCCCTGGCTGAATGAACCCGACTGTAAATCGTGCCATTACAATTTTGATATTTGGGAGGATGGGTTCTCGGGAACAGCGTATAATAATTGGGTACCCGGATTTGAAGCTTTGTATAGAAACCGAACTGATAACCAGGGTGTGATGTGCATTGCCTGCCATGGCTCCACTCACGCAGTTTATCCAGCTACAAACATATATGGAGAAAACCGCGACAACATACAGCCCATTCAATATCAGGGAGTAGCAGGCCCAATCGGCGGAGATAATCAGTGTAAAGTTTGTCATACAATTGATATGCCATATAGCGGTCACCATAGGAATATGTTAATTAAATAGCAATAGTATTAGTTATGTTAATAATGCTTAAAATTGACACCTGAGCCATTGAAAGTGGCATTAAGAGGCTTATTTTTATCGCGCCCTAAAAACCGAATGAAGGTCTTAAGAAAAATACGACCAATTGTTTTTATCATTATCCCGGCTCTGCTGTGGATTGGATATAATAATGCAGCCAACTGGCACCTTCATAAGATGCAATATGGGATTGTTGTGACTCATGCACATAGTTATGACAAATCAGCTGATGATGGTCAGCCAGTCAAAAATCACAAGCACAATAAATGGCAAATTGTTTACCTTAACCAGATCTTCTATTCATTCCTGGTTTGCTTATCATTATTAATTATTTCGATCCTTTTAAGGAGTTCTTTCAGTATTCTGAAGCCTCAGCCAATAAGAATCTATAATTCAAAATCACAACATTATTTAATTACCGTTCGGGGTCCACCGTCTGACTTGTTTTAGAATTCCATTTATCTTAAACAAAAACAGACAGCAAAATACCATGAACAAAAAGAATATTCTTTTTTTTCTGGGCATTATTATAATTACAAGCCCAGGATTCTCACAACAAAATAAAAATCGTAATAAAGGTCGCGAACAACAAACACACAGACTTTTTAAAAACCGCACCCTCACTGAAATTGACAGTATAGTATGGGGGATGGAAGATTACTTCAGCAAGAAAAAGCAAGAAGACAGGCTCCAGGAGCTGCAAGAAATGGCTGGCGCTTTTGGCGACAAGGAGAAGGTAGAGATTCTTGATCTGAATAAAAAATTCCACAGTGGAGCCAGAAAACAGCAAGGATTGAATCCTAACATCAGCTTAGGAGGTGATTTTTTCATTGGTGGTTCAAATAGTGATGATCCATTAATCAATACTTCAAGTGACAAATCCTATGGCAACAACGGGATATTCCTACGAGAATTACAGTTAGGTTTCGAAGCACCTCTTGATCCTTTTTCCAGAGGGAAGGCATTTATCTCAATGTCCGAAAAAGGCATAGATGTAGAAGAGGCATACATAGAAATGCTAAACCTACCTCTCGGTCTTAATCTAAGGCTAGGTATCGTAAATCCTGAATTTGGTCCCCTTAACCGTTACCACGACCATGCCCTACCCCAATTCGATAGGCCGCGAGCTCTGGTAAACTACTTTGGGAACGGTAACTTTGGTGGCCCGGGTATAGCTGGTAACTTTCTACTGCCAAGACTTCTTGGTGCTGATGCTACAAGCCTGGAGATAGCTGGGGTTCATGGTAGTGCACCAGATGTATTTGCGAGTGGTTCACCCTGGAACATTCAAGGGGTTGGCCATTTCAATAGCTTCTATGATGTTGGGAAAAATACGTTTTTTGAATTCAGCCTTAATTCGATTGTAGGGCAGAATCCTAATTCAGCTATCGGGGACAAATCTATGTTATCCACAGTAAACAGCTTGGGTCTGGTACTAAAATGGGTACCGGCAGGCAGGGCAAAATATAGAACATTCGACTGGAAATCAGAAATATTCTATGCCACCTATCAAACCACTAGTACTTTAATTACCAGCAAAAGTTTCTATTCATCTATCCAGAATAAGTTAAATGCTCGCTGGTGGATATCAGGACGTGTTGGTATGTCTGAACCACTGGCTCTGGATGATCAATACGAATGGGACTACACCCTGGCATTGGATTTTTGGCAAAGTGAATTTGTATTTCTCCGACTCCAATATCAGTACAATAATAGATTCCTATTTACAGCTGCTCCTGAAAGTTTCGAAATCCCTTCTGACCACAGTCTAATTTTACAGATCTGCTGGGCTATGGGTCCACACAAACACGAAGCATACTAATTATAAAGCATAATACTAAAATATATTGTAATGAAAATATGCAAAATCAATCCAAATAGTTTATTAGCCATCCTCATATTCAGCATACTGTTTTCAGTATCCGGGAGTCCGGTTTTTGGCCAAATAAAAATGGTATGCAGCTTCTCCGATTATGCTACTATTGCCAAAGAAATAGGTAAGGATAAAGTTAGTGTTGAATACATTGCTCAGGGAGCTCAGGATCCACACTTTGTACTTCCAAAACCGAGCTATGCGATGATGATGAAAAAAGCTGATATGTGGATAACCACAGGAATGGATCTTGAAGTTTGGTCAACCACATTGCTAGATAAAGCAAGAAACAAAAAGATAATGGATGGAGCAGAGGGCTTTGTTTCAGTTTCTGACGGAGTAAACATCCTTCAAAAAGTTACCAAAGCTGATAGAACAGAGGGGGATGTCCACCTCATGGGGAATCCACATATCACCACTGGTCCAGTGAATTGGAAAACAATTGCCGACAATATCACCATTGGACTTATCAAAGTTGATCCATCCAATGCAAATTTTTATCAAGTAAATAAAGAGCAGTTTAAACTTAAAGTTGACCATGCTCTATTCGGCGAAAAGTTAGTCGGTTTATTTGGAGGCGAAGCCTTATGCAAG
>CAYXQX010000271.1:0-5663 GCA_964467485.1 uncultured Porphyromonadaceae bacterium
CTCTATATTAATTAGTTCATTCTGGATTTCCCCCAGCTCTTCTGATTTTCTCAGGACCTTATATTCCAGCTGCTTAGACCAGTTTTGAAGCTCAGTGTTTACCGATTCAAGCTTGTCCATCATATGGTTGAATGCTTTTGATACCATCTTGATGTCATCCAGCTGACCGTGTTTAACATTAATCCTTGCAGAATAATTACCGGTTGCAATGGCTTTACTGGCGTCAATAATATTGTTAAGTGGGTTTTTTATATTCTTCCTGGTGAAAAGAATCAGTAAGGATGCGATAATCAAGGTGATAAACACGGCTAAAAAGGTGAAAAGTCGTGACGCTGTGGAAACTGCATCCTCAATATCGCTTAATGGAAGTTTTATCAGCAATGAGCCCAGCATTCTTTCATCAGGTTGATGGGCATGGCATGCTGTATTCAAGTAGCAAGATGGTTGGTTAATAATTGGTGCCCTGATTAACAATTGTGAATAATTGCTATTGGTCAGGTTCATATTACATTCACTATTTACCCTGATATAACGGTAGCTCTTGCCCAGCCCGGGGAACAATGTATCCAGGTTTACATGGCATTCTTTACAATTTGGTTGAATATGCTCCTTAGACTTATCTGAGAGGGATGAATACGCCAGGTTATCCTGATTGTCATACAATAATACGCCATCGATTCCTGAAAGATTATCAATAATGTCGAGGGTGTTCTGCAACTCCATTTTGTTGTTTTCCAACATGGAATGGTACAGGGCACCCTCGACAATGGATCCAATATTATTACCATTCTGATAAATGGCAGTTTTAATATAGGATTCGTTTACTGTGCGAAAAATTATCTGATAAGAGATCAGCAGGAATACCGAAAGTAATCCTATCACCAGGATAACCCTGCTGTATACCGAATACCTGAAATGTATATACCTTCGTATTAATCTCTTAATGATGTTTTTAGGATCATATAGCTTTTTAGAGGCTGGCATTTATAGTATCGATAAGATCTGGAAAAAGTGTTTAATTCTTCTACACAAAGTTTGTCATTTTTATTTGTTTTTTGCTTAAAGTGACAAGAAATTATTCTGAAAATCTTTCCAGGTATTCTGAGGAAGTTTTTGCAGGGTATGATCTCTCAACTCTCCCCCATCCTGAAGCACAATTCGTGAGTTATCAGAATCTTTAATGGCAGCAGAGGTCATTACCATATCCTTAAATCTCAGTAGTTCATCTTTCATCCATTTCGTAGCTTTATCAGCCAGCATCAGTGGATTTGTTTCAGTCTTCCAACTATCGGGTTTTATCTCAAAGATCCATCCCTCTGTAAACGGCTGATTGTTCAGGATCTCAGGATGTTGGGATAGTGAATTGTGAGCCTTTTTTATTTCACCGGTGATGGGTGAAAATATTTGCAATTTTCTACCTTCTTGTTCAAGCTCTGCCAGTAAATTTCCTTTCTTGATAAAAGTACCTGGTTCTGCTGTTAGTTTAATATTAACAAGGCCGGTAGCATGCATAAGCATATCATCCAAACCTATTCTGGCTTTACCATTTTTCAGTAAATACAGCCAGGTGTGATTTCGTCCAAAAAATACTCCCTGTGGTATCCTGAGGTCATCAGGTTTTAGCGAAAAAGCTTCACTAACCAGAGCCAGTTTTTTAGATCTTTTATGCAGTCTTATCCAGAAAGGGATCAGAAATAAGAGAAACATTATAACGATTATATATTCTATCCCCTTGGTGTCGAATATATTATGATATGTGAATCCATCCATGATAAATAGTTTTATTTATTGTTTTTATTATTTGCTTTAATCTACTCTTCATTTTTTACCCATTCAGGAGAATCCCTCAGGACAGGCATCCGCCTTACTATCCACCTGAAAACCCATATCTCTGTAAATATTACGGTTAGGGTGATAACGATTTCTTTCCATGTTGGCACATACCTGACGGCATCTTCCCAACGGAAGCCAATAACTGTGATATTCAATCTATTGATTATAATACCTAGCATAGTTAGGATAGCTGCTATTTTAATCATCTTAAGGTTTTTGGTTCTAAACCCTTGAAAGAAAAGGACCATTGGGACAATAACCAGGCAGATCATTTCGAATTGAAACCAATAACCCATCCCTGTATTTAAGTAGCTCCAGTTTTTATTGTGAATAAACACCAGTACCTGCATGAAAAAGTAAGCAAACATCGCAGCGGCACTGATACCTGCCAGTCTTATCAGGATGTTGTTATGTGCCTCGTGATTCTTTTTACTTATCTGGCTAAAGAAGACCTTGTTGCTTATTGATCCTTCAAAAATCACCATCGATAAGCCGGCGAATATACTAGATACCACAAATAGTACAGGGATAAATTCGGAATACCATAAGGGGTGAATTTTCTCCTTTGCCATAAGGTACAAAGCTCCTAGTCCTGACTGGTGAAGTAAGGAAAGGGTGATTCCGAATATCACAGCTGCCAAGGTCATTCCTGATAGAATTTTCCGTGCTCGTTTTGCTCCAAGCCATTCTGCTATAGTAGGTGAAAACTCGATTAGCTGGGCAACCATATAAAGGAGAAAATGCCAGGCTACCAGGAAGAGCACTGAGCTTGTTCCAAAGTTATTACCTATAATAGGATTAATTACATTCCATGGACGACCCAGGTCGAGAAGCAAGGCTCCCGCATAAAAAACATAGGCCAGGAAGCCGTTGAGAACAGTAACTCTTACAATTGGTTTAAATGATTGGTCTTTAAGGATATAAACCATGAAGGTGACAACATATGCCCCTCCTGCAAATGCCACACCTGTTATTACATCGAATCCTATCCATAATCCCCAGGGGACTTCTTGGGTTAGATTAGTGACAGCGCCTATTCCATGGACAAATCTTATGACAATGAGTATTATACCGAGAACGATTACCGGTGCTGATATAAGATTGAAAGGGGTGAAAATTTTCCCTTTGGGTTTCAGCTCACTTAGAATAAATTTCCAGGTGGATTGCTTTTCTTGAATTCGGTCTGTAGGACTTTGGATACTAATCGATTTCATCAGTTTCGGTTTTTTGGTTGGACTTGGTTGCTTCATGTATGCCCAAAAGAATTGCAGGAGCTAACACGAAAACAGAAGGAACACTGTAAAGGAAGCCTTTGGTGAGAGAAGGATAATCTTCGTTTTGAAGATTGTCTTTCATGCCTAGCTCTTTCATTTCAACTGGGGCCAGATAAAGTAGCCCTGTTCCTCCGGCTTCATTTTCACCGTATATATGATCTACATATACATCAGGATTTTCAACAATTCTTCTTCTAGCCTCTTTCAACAGTTCTCTTCGGGTACCAAAAATGATTGCTTCAGCAGGGCAGTTCTCTACACATGCAGGCATCTTGCCTTCCTTTATCCTATCATAACACATATCACATTTCAGGATTTTAGGATTTGAACTATGATATTCAAATTTTGGAACATCAAAAGGACAAGAAACCATGCAATATCTGCATCCCATACATTTATCACCTCTCCAGATAACAGGTCCTTCCTTGGTTTTGTACATAGCCTGAGTTAAACAGGCAGCAACACAAGCAGGTTCATTACAATGCATGCATTGCTCTTTAATGTAAACCTCTCCCTCGCTTGTGTCGTACATATTTACAACGGTTCTCCTGGTTTCATCCATCTTCCTGATATTCTCAAGATCAGGAGCTTCTGTCGGTTCGGGCAGATCGTGGGCTTCGGCGCAAGCAAATTCGCACGACTGGCAGCCAATGCAACGAGTTGAGTCATAAAGCAAACCATAGAATTCGGTTGTTTCCTGTTTTTTTTCTGCTTTTACCAGAGGCTTTCCCAATGCCAAAGCGGCGCCGGTTACCCCCAGAGTTTTCATGAATATTCTTCTGTCAATTCCCATAGTTTATAGTTTAGAGGTTATAGTTTTTGGTTATAGTTTATAGTTTTTGGTTTTGTCAATGAATTTTTCTTGAAATTCTTCCCAAATCTCAGCGCCCAGATGATTAAGGGTCTCGTCAGGGATCTCTCCTCCATCAGTAAGCACAAGTTGTCCTGATTTTCCCTGATTTTCCTTGAGCGCCCATAGGAGGAAATCTTTTAGTTTAGAGAATTCAATTCTCAGCCAGTCCATGTATTGGGCTCCCATAAGCATTAACTGGTTTTCCGTCTGCCAGTTGGTTGGTTCAATCATATATATCCACCCATTTTCATGGGGAGAAATGTTGAGTATAGAAGGATTTGATTTAATAGATTCGTTGTAATCAACGATGATTCCTGTTACCGGTGATTTGATTGACACTTGTCTTCCGATATTTGAAAGGACGATAATCTTCTCGCCTTTTGTTACCTTATCTCCTGGATTTAAAAGGTTCACCTTGGTAATTGGGCCAAGCACATGCTGTAGAAAATCATCAATACCAATTTTGACTTTTCCATCTTTTTCCATGAATGCCCAAGTATGCGATTTGTCAAATAGGACTCCCTGAGGTTTTTTTAGTATAGCAGGGGATAAAATTTTATTATCCCCGATAGTAGGACTTAATGCGGGTATTTTTCTTTTTTGTATTACCCTGATTATTGCAGGAAGCCCTATCAGGATAAATACTATTCCCAGAACCCACAGTATAGTTATGCCAGGTTTATTTCCAGCTACCATTTCAGCTGGTAATTCTGATGTCTCAAGTTTAGTTATAGAGGAAAAAGCCTCTTCATCAACCAGGCTGATATAGCTCGACTCCGCAAGGATGTCATGTCCATTTTCCATGAGGAAGGTTAGAAAATTAATTTCTTCTTCTGATTCCGGTTTTTCATTTGAAATCAGATAAAGGTTGGTAATCATTGCTCTGGGGTATTTACCAATCCAAAGTCCTCGTATAAATGATTGACTATTGGCATAAATATTCTCAAAGGAGTCAATTTTACCATTAGCGTTATTATCTATAGGTATAAGTGCAATCCCCTCAATAAAGCTGCTCTTGTCGGGCGACAAGATCTCTGAAAGGCGAATGAAGCTGATAGCATAGGGATCGCTGCCAACTATCTTAGAAAGCTCTTTGCCATTTTTAAGGCGCTTATTTGCCGGATTGTACTGATCTAATCCTGTATAGCCAATTGTCGTCGATGAAACAGAGGCCTTGTCTTCAAGGTAAACTGCAATCTCTTTCGATGAGTTTACTCCCAGCAACTCTCCCCAACTTAAAGGATTTTTAGCGGAAAGGACTTCTTTGAAATTCTCTCTGGAAAGTCCTACTTCATTTATCTTTTTTATGAGGGGGTTGTTGGAGCTGGTGACTGCAATAATCGGGTCACGCCCAACTAACATTTTCCAGGCAGCCTGACTACATAATTCATTGTTCTGACAGTCAGAAACCAGTATCCAGTTGTTTTCTGAAATTTTCTCTTTGTTAGCATTGAGCTTGTCGAGAGCAAAAGTATGAACCTCTGATTGAGTGTTTTTAGCAGAGTATAAATCTGTCCACCCTTTAGCCAGGTCGATAAATTCAGGACTGCTATAGATTTGTATATCCCTCTGTTGGGGATTGTCCTTGTCGGGCTCTGTCTTGTCTGGGCTGGATGCAATAACATTGCAGTTAATCAGCATTACAGCACCAATCAGGATTAAAATTGTTTTTTTCATGGCTTTATTGCGTTTGTTTATTTTAT
>CAYXQX010000272.1:0-5661 GCA_964467485.1 uncultured Porphyromonadaceae bacterium
TATGAACACCTGTAGAATCTTTTAAATCAGGATTATAGTATGGCCCCTGACCAAGCAAGACTTTCCAGAAATCAAATCCGGTAGGATCAGATTTAAGATGCCATTTACCTATCATCGCAGTTTCATAGCCGGCCTCTCTTAATAGTTTGGGTACAGTTACCTGACTGCCATCGAATGTTGAACTATTATCCAGATGACCGTTCATGTAGCTGAATTTACCTGTAAGGACCACTGCCCTACTGGGAGCACAGATAGAATTTGTGCAAAACGCATTGCTAAACATTATCCCCTCCTTCGCCAGTCTGTCGATATTTGGAGTATTATTAAGTCCATATCCATAGGCTGAAACAGCCTGATAGGCATGGTCGTCAGACATAATGAATATTATGTTAGGCTGTTTTTCCTGCTTACAGGATACAAATTGGAAAGCAATAAAAATAAAAGAAATGAGGATTAGGTTAAATCGTTTCATGGCTATGCATTATGGTTAAAGCCCGAAAGTTAACAAAAGGCTCAGGGAACAAAGGCTTGTTCTACGAAAAATATTATATTTAAACAGAGAAAACAGATGAATTGGGCTGAAAAAAGAGTTCCGGCCACCGGGTTTTCCAGCTTGATTTTAGCTAGCTGCAGAGCTCCGCTAAGGACCCAGGCAATTATGAACCAGCTTAAAAAATTCATCATGGGGATATTGGCCCAATCCCAGCTCCACATACCCATAACACCGGCTGGTCCTTCTAAAACCATATCGTAAACGACAATCAGGATTGTTGCCAGAAAGGAAATAAAATATCTGTTATCCGTAAGGTGAGATACAATTATATTGGCACAATAAACCAGCATTAACCAATTAAACCCAATAATGATAGGGGTGCCAAAACCCTTAGGGCCCAAAGACTTACCAAAGGTGAAATCGCCAAAAACCAATCCTGTGTTAACTCCAACAGCTTCAATAAGGAAGCCAAAAACAAAAACTATTACTGCAAAAGGAATTAACAACTTATGATCCGATCTGTCGGTAACAAGAAGAACCACAAAAGACATCAGGAAGTTTATTGGGACAAGATAAATGAAAAACGCTCTTGTCCACGGTATACCCAATCCAACTATACCTAAAGCATAAAAGACCCAGATAAACTTTTTAATTTGATCCTTTGATATATTTTTTAGCAGGGTCATAATTTTCTATATCTTATCAATCCCACATTCCTCAAGAAGTAAATGTAATAAGAAAAAACACTAAATTACTTCAACTCCTGGAAGCTTACACTGGAAGAATGCTTCTTATCGTGGTAAATACGTATGTCAGCCTTCTGAAAATCCTCGTCAGTGCAGTTGTAGATATCTACGAATCTTTGTGGGTTTCGATCAACCAGAGGGAACCAGCTCGACTGAACCTGTATCATTAACCTGTGTCCCTTTTTAAATGTATGGGCTATCCCCGGGAGTTCATATTTCACCCGGCTAATTTCACCCGGAGTAAATGGCTCCGGCTTTTCAAAGCTGTTACGATACCTTCCACGGAACACTTCACCCCTAACAAGCATCTGATATCCAGCTATTGGCACATCTATATCCTGATTCTCCAGAGGCTGAGCATTATCGGGAAAAACATCAATCACTTTAACAATAAAGTCAGCATCTTCACCAGTAATACTCACATAAAGATCTGCCATTACTGATCCGGCAAGGGTCATATCATCTTCCAGAACATCTGTCTGATAAACCAAAACATCAGGCCGACGAGAAGCAAAGCGCTGGTCGTCATTCATATAAGAAGTTGTCCTGCGCAGATGCACATCTTCCGTATATGGAACAGGGTTATCAGGATCAGATACATATTCATCATAGCTATTTTTTGAACCGGGTTCTTCAGATACCAGCTTTTCATCTGATTCAAAATACATTGTTTTGAGTACTGCTGTTTCTGGTGGCCAGCTTTCAAATTCCAGCCATTCTGTTTCACCAGTGTCAAATATCAATGCTTCTGGAAGGTTCATTTCCCCCTCATTTTTCAGGTAGTAATTAAAAAAGTCAACCTCCTGTTCATGAAATCGCTCATTAGCATTCATTCCCCAGTACATATTACCCATATGCTCTCCTGAATTACCGGCCCATTGTCCGTGCGACCAGGGGCCCATAACGATAATATTTTCAGCACCGGGATTTTGCTTCTCAATTGCCTCATAAGTTTTCTGGGCTCCCCAGCAATCCTCAGCATCAAACCAGCCACCAACTGTCATTACTGCCGGTTGTATGTTCTTTAAATATGGGCGTGGATCAGTAGATCTCCAATAATCATCGTAATCAGGATGAGACCTGAGAACCTGAAGATAACTTTCCGTATCAGGAAAAAACTTTTCAGCTAACTCTTTAACAGTACCGTGCCTCATAAAAAACTCATAGTTGTCCTGCACTCCCCAGCTAAAAGGTTGTACAGTATTTCTGCGTGATGGTGCAGGGTGATCCTCACCAAAAAAAGTATAAAATGAGAATCCATCCAGCAACATCAATGCACCATTATGATGCCAGTCGTCTCCAATCCACCAGTTGGTAACCGGAGCCTGAGGAGATACAGCCTTTATTGCAGGATGGTAAGCCAGGATGGCCAGTGTAGAATAGAATCCCGGATATGAAACTCCAAAGACACCTACATTACCATTATTATTGTCCACATTTTCGAGAAGCCACTCAACAGTATCGTAGGTATCAGATCCTTCATCTATTTCTGTTCCACTTTTTTCAGGATTAAATGGCCTTACATTTTCAAACTCACCCTCACTCATAAAGCGGCCTCTTACATCTTGAAAAACAAATATATAGCTCTCTTTGACAAACCGATAATATATACCAATAAAGGGGTTAAATGCTTCCTTTCCACCTCCTTCAATATTGTAGGGTGTACGACTCATCAACATGGGAGCTTTTCCGTTCATCTTTTTAGGAGTATATACCGATGTAAACAATTTCACTCCATCCCTCATGGTTATGTATGCTTCCTTCTTATCATATTTCTCCATGATTTTGGGGATACTGTTCTCGGGAAGCTCCACCTCCTCACGGCTAAAGTTTAAATCGGCTTCTAATTGTCCCTGCTTGAATGACCCTAATATCATTGTATACCCGGGATCTGTATTACCTGAGTATGTTAGGCCTGCAGGAGCAAAATCAAATTTAAATTTTGGGAAATCCAGAACAACACTTGTTAAAGGAATCCCCAATGCTCCCTGATCAGGGCTGTCAAAAGTACCGGAAAGGCCATCATCCGTTTCCGTAATGTGCACGTTTAGCCGCAGGGTCATCCCCTGGATTTCGGCACTTCCATACCAATCGCCGGCAATGGATTGAGCAAGAATAGAATTTTGTGATAAGGCTGAAAACAGAACAGCCAGAAGAATAATTTTAAGGAGATAAATCCGTCTCATGGTAGTTTTTTTACATATGACGCTGAAAGCACATTAAAGTTACGAAAAAGGAGAGCGATGATCACGATTCATAATCTTATCACCCTCAGGGTTATTGACTAATTTCCCCTTCGTCGCATCCCAGTTAATCTCCTTTGATTGTCGAACTGCAACATTAGTGAGATGGGAAATTGTATCAGATAGAATTGCATCCTCAGCAGTCATGTACTCTTTTGATTCTCCCTTGATCAGTTTAGCAAACTCTAGGAAATGAGTTCCTCGTTCACCATCCAGTCCGAAGCTCTTTTTAGGGAAATTATTGATTGCCTCATTTATCTCAGGAATATTAGATTCTGCATAAGTTCTGCTCAGAGTCATCCAGCCCTTTGAACCAATAAACAGAGTGCCATTTTGACGATAATCAGATTGGTGCTCAGTAACAACCGGCTTAGCCAAATCCTGACTTAAAAACCTAACATTTAATCCATTATCATAAGATAGGTGTGAGTCCCAGATATTAACATTGTTGTACATTGATCCCTCTGGCCAGTTGATCTTCCCGCTGGCTTTTATTGTGCAGTTTGAGTCTAATTTTCCCTTCAAGGCCCACACAAGAATATCCAATGGATGAGCACCCCAACCACCTAGAAATCCTATTGAATAATCATCTATGAAAAATGAACCATCCCGATGAACACGATCAGCAGTATAAGGCGCTGCAGGGGCAGGCCCCAGCCATCTATCATAATCCAAATCAGCAGGAACCGACATATCCTTGTAATATCCAATATGCCTGTCAGTTCCTCCACCTGGTGCCCATGCTATTACCTCTTTGATTTCACCCAAACTGCCATTTTTGACATAGCCTACAGCTTTTTTCATAAAGTCATAGGATCGCTGCTGTGTGCCATAATTAAACTGTAGCTTATTCTTATGAAGCTCCTTCTGCAAGGTTTTCATATAGGAATAACTCAAACCTAAAGGCTTGTTAACATGGACATGCTTACCCGCTCTGGCAGCATCAATGGCAATCGGAAGGTGCCAATGGTCAGTTGTAGTAACAGCAACCATATCAATATCCTTCCTGTCAAGTAATTCACGATAATCATTGTAGGTATCGCAAACAGGGTTTTGAATGCCATCTGATTCGTATTTTTTTATCACGGTTTGTGCAGCCGCTTCCCTTCTGGATTGGAAAACATCACAAACGGCATTAATACGAAACTGATCAAAAGGAAGAACATACATTTTCAATTCATCCGTACCTCTTGAACCCAGTCCAATATGGCCAATACTCAGTCTGTCGTTTGCGCCTTTCCATTTAACGCAAGAAGGTAGAATAGTTGGCGTAACAGCTATTCCAGCAGTAACAGTTGAAACAGACTTAATGAAAGATCTGCGGGAAGTCATGATTATTGAGAATTAGTGAATTTATAAAGTTACATTCATTTTGCGGAAGGGACATACAGTTGGTGTTTCTTCAGTATATCAAAAAGATAATATACTGAGCAGGCTCTGGCCAGATTGTCTTCTACTCCGGATAATATTCCCACCAATTGTCCTTTACTATTGAAAATTGGAGATCCGCTTAACCCGGCTGGTTCTTCGGTAAAATTGACAGGCTGCATAAAAATCTGATTCCCTACCATCCTAAAAACCTTGAACTTATACAGCTTTGACGGGCCGTTTTTCTCCTCATTCCCCCATCCTAAATTATACAGGTATTCTCCGGCTTTAAATGATCCATCACCTAATTTCAATGGGAAAATATTCTCGTTTCCTGATTTTACTTTAAAGACCAGCCAATCAGTATTATTGGCAATATTTGGCAAAGCCGCCATCTCAGAAGGATTACGGTTAACTAATTCTCCCAGCTCCACTATATCATCACAACTATTCTTGGGGTACATTTTCCAACTCTCCAATTTATCCTTGAAATCAACAGTAAATAATCCAATAGCTGCAAAGCTTGCAAAAACATTTTTGCAAGTGATTGCCAAAGTATCTGTACCTGTATCAACCAGGAAAGAACTGGCAAAATCAGTAAAGGTAGTGTCATCGAAAACAACCTGATTGGTCATGGTTATTTGCGGCCACTTAGACTGAGCTTGTTTTACCCAATTTTCCGCATTGTCGATAGGACTGTTTCTACCACAGGCAAGCAGTGCCAATAATATGATTAAGCCAACAATATGAACCCTTGTGCTTAATAATACTTTATATCCTGATCTTATCATTTATTCCACTTTTTCAGATT
>CAYXQX010000273.1:0-5222 GCA_964467485.1 uncultured Porphyromonadaceae bacterium
TTGCACAAAACTTCGAGAGCTCTTTGTTGCTTTTTTAAAAATGCCACATGCTCTTCAGAGCCAGAATTCCTAGGCCTATGATTTTTTGCCCTAATAAGGGACTCCACTGATTTCATAATACCTTTAGCAGTTTCGCTAAGATATGTTTCCGAAAATTTTTTCCAGGTATAATCAATTCCTTGTGAACCCGGATGAAGCATATCATCGGCATAATAACGATAGTCCCTCAGGTCGTCCATAAATATCTCATAGGCCGGAAAATATTTTACTTGGTCAAACTTTTTATTCAGCTCATTAACAGCCAGTAAAAGGGTCGACTTGCTAACCTGATTCCCAACCGGACCATTCTTCCAGTGACGTACCGGACTAACCGTAAAAACCCATTTTATATTTTTGTTTATTGAAGCCACATCCTGTATAAGGAGGGTATACATTCTAACAATATCCCCTACTCTAAGTAATTCTACATCAAACATGGAGGCAGGAACCTGATGGCAATTAGACACAACACGCCCGTCTTCTTTCTGAAGATAAACACGAGCTGTACCTAGTGTAATGAAAAGATATTCAGCATCCCTCAGTGATTGGCCGGAACTTTCAAGCCTTCGATTAATACTATCAAGACAAATCTGCTTATCGGCATTGGAAAACAGACTGTGATGATCGAATGAGTGCCACCACCCCTGATGGAAAAACAAATTTTTCTCTGTGTAAGAGTGCTGATTAATCATTCGTTGAATTCCAGAGGCAATAGAAACCGGATTATAGAGAATCCCAAAGGGGTTTAAATCGATGTTAAATTTCCTTTCAACCAGCTTGGCACCAATGTGCTCAGAAAAGCAACTACCCATAAACATGATTTTCTTACCATAATCAAATTGATGTTCTGCCTTATCTATGATTACTTCTGTTCTCATTTTTACCACATCTTAACGAAAGTAACTAAACATCGGGATATAGGAAAGAGCTTGTTTGCTTTAATTTTTCCAGTCCTACCCTCTTAAAAGCTGTCCCTGAAAACTTTCGGTCAAATTCCTCCTGATCCATTTCATTTATTAATTGCGGGCTTATATTTTCAAACACCTTCCTGGGAGCTAATTCATCTATTATTGAATTTTTGGCAAATCTATTATGAGGACATACCTCCTGACAGCGATCACATCCAAACAACCAAAACTCTGTTTTGCCTTTAAATTCACCAGGGATATTGTCTCTAAGTTCAATAGTCTGATATGATATGCATTTTCGGGCATCCAGAGATCCTTTGGAGGACAATGCTTTTGTGGGACAAGCATCAACGCAACGTGTGCAATTACCACACATGTCCCTTTCTTCGGCAGGATCAGGATTAATTTCCAGGTTAGTTAGTATAACAGCAAGGAAAAACCATGATCCACTGCCAGGCCTTATCAAACAGGTGTTTTTACCAATCCAACCCAGTCCGGATCGCCTGGCCCATTCCTTTTCCATAAGAGGGGCAGAATCGACAAATATTCTGGCACTCATATCTGGTAAAGAAAGAGTGATCCAGTCGATTAGTTTCTGACCATTTTTCTTAAGCACTTTATGGTAATCTCTGCCTGGAGCATACCGACTAACCTTGAGCGGTTCTGAAGGAACAAATTTATCATTATAGTAGGAAGCCATAAGGGTGATAACAGTCTTAGCTCCCGGAAAAAGAAGAGTAGGATCAAGTCTAAGATCCCTGTTCTTCTCCATATATTTCATCTGGCCGTGGTTAGATTTGTCCAGCCATTTATTGAGAACATCTTTTAGAGGAAGTGGCTCAGCTTTTGCGAAACCACAGGCTGAGAAACCGAGTTCAATAGCTTTTTCCCGTATTTTTTCAGGATCTATCAACTCAAATAGTTTAAATAATTGCTTACAAAAAACCCAATTCAAGCATAGCTTCTTCCGACATCAATTCCCTTGTCCAGGGAGGTTCAAAAGTAAGATTCAGAGCAAGCTCATCCACACCATCTATCGTTTTCAGTTTAGCCTCAACCTCCGCCATTATTTGATCGGCCATAGGACACCCCGGGGCAGTGAGAGTCATATCAACTGTTACCTTGCCATCCTCACCTACAATGATTTCATAAATCAGCCCTAAGTCATATATATTCACCGGAATCTCAGGGTCATAAATAGTTTTTAAAACCCTTACTATTTCTATTTCTTTCTGCATTACTTTGAATTTTCTTTTGTTTTAAAGGCCAGAGCATAGAGTTTCATCTGCTTCAACATCGATACTAGTCCGTTTGAGCGAGTTGGGGACAGATGTTCGTTTAAGCCAATTGATTCAATAAAAAACAGTTGTGTATTCAGGATCTCATCCGGAGTATGATTATCCAATACCCTTATAAGCAATGCAGCAATACCTTTTGTTATTATTGCATCTGAATCGGCACTAAACCTGAGTCTTCCATCCTCGAATGCAACATCCAACCATACTCTTGACTGACAGCCTCTTATAAGATTTTCTTCTTTCTTTTTCGATGAATCCAAGAGAGGAATAGATTTCCCTAAATCAATGAGATAATTATACTTATCCATCCATTCATCCAGCATGGAAAATTCATCAACAATGTTATCCTGATTTTCTTTTATGCTCATAATACTTCTAACAAAGATTCAACGATAAAGGTTCAATGCAAAAATAAGCAATTGACACAGAAATAAATAAAAAGGCCTAACTTAATCGAATGAGGCTAGCTGAACATTTCCTTCACCAACTGCAATCCTGCTATAAGACCGTCGATTTCTTCTCTTTTATTATAGAAACATAGAGATGCACGTATTGTGCCATCAATACCAAAATGTTCCATCACAGGCATTGTACAGTGAGTACCGGTTCTAATAGCAATTCCTAATTTGTCAAGAACCATTCCTGCATCATAAGGATGAATATTCTCGAGTAAAAAAGAAAAAATAGCAACCTTCAGGTTGGAGGTTCCGTAGATCTTAACTCCTAATACATTACTTAGCGCATTAGCAGCATAATCCCTCAGTTCAGCCTCATACTTTTCTATGGAGTATATTCCGATAGAATCAACATACTTAATAGCTTCAGCGAGTCCAATTGCTCCGATATAATTTGTTGTTCCTGCCTCAAATTTGAATGGTAATTCATTATAAGTAGTTCCTGCAAAACTCACCCGGTCAATCATATCACCCCCACCCTGGTACGGAGGAATCTGGTCGAGCCATTTTTCCTTGCCATACAAAACACCAATTCCTGTTGGACCGTAAATTTTGTGTCCGGAGAAAACAAAGAAATCACAATCCAGTTCCTGAACATCAATTTTTGAATGCTGAATTGATTGAGCGCCATCAATCAGTACCGGTACTTCATGATCATGTGCTATTTCAATTAACTGCTTAATCGGATTAATTGTCCCTAGTGAATTTGACACATGCGAGACACCCAGTAATCTTGTTTTTTTATTTATTAAGGACGGAAGGAGGTCAATTCTCATTTCACCCCTATCATCTATGGGCAGGACAATCAGGCTTGCTCCTTTTCTTTCACAGAGCATCTGCCAAGGGACAATATTGGAGTGATGTTCCAGTTCTGAGACAATGATCTCATCGCCTTTGCCAACAAATTTTTCTCCAAAAGAAAATGCTATTGTATTTATTGATTCTGTAGCTCCTGAAGTGAATATCACTTCATTACTGCTTCTGGCACCAATAAAATCCTTGATTATTTCCCTGGAAGATTCATACTCCCGAGTCATAAGGTCGCTCAAGTGATTAACAGAACGATGGATTGAGCTATTCTTTAAACGATATAGTTCATTTATTTTGTTTATTACCACTTCAGGTTTCTGAGTAGTAGCGCCATTATCCATATAAATCAAATTCCTTCCATGAACCTGTTGGCTCAAAATGGGAAAATCCTTCCTTATATCATCAACTGGAAATACCATAATCGCAATTAATTTTCACATTGCAGCGGACAACTGTTACATCTCGAAAGCTCTCCTCTTAACCTCTGACTCACAAGCTCTTTAAGGCGTACCTTCAATGGCTCAACCTTTACACTCTTAAGAATCTCACTACCAAAAGCACCCATCAGTAAAAGGCGGGCCTCCCTGCAAGGTATTCCTCTACTCTGCAAATAGAACAAGGCTGATTCATCAAGCTGGCCAATTGTTGCTCCATGACTGCATTTTACATCATCTGCATATATCTCAAGTTGAGGTTTTGAATGCATCTTAGCAGTGTCAGTCATGCATATATTATTATTGGTTTGATATGCCTCAGTTTTCTGAGCATCCTTACGCACCAATATACGGCCCGTAAATGCACCTGTTGCATTCTCATCCATTATTCCCTTAAAATTTTGTCGGCTCATACAATTTGGAACAGCATGATCAATAAAAGTAAAATTATCGATATGCTGGGTCTTATCAGTGAAAAATAGTCCTTGGGTTACATTTTCGGCACCTTCACCATTTAGTGTTGCCGTCAGGTTATTTCTTATTAAACCACCATTAAGTGATACAGTATTAAAGGTAACATGGCTATTCTTTTCCTGGAAAACAAATGATGAAGAAACTTGCTTGGTATCATCATGCTCATTTTGGACCTTTGTAAAATCGAGAGAAGCATTTTCGCCAACATAAATTTCTGTAACGGAATTTGTTAGATAATGTTGAGGCGACAGGGAATGATCACAAACAACCACCTTAACATGTGCGCCCTCCTCAAGAATTACCATATTCCGATGCTGAACAAATAAATCCTCAGGACTCAATAATAGATTAACAATCTGAATGGGCTTGTCGCTTAAGCAGGATTTTGGAACATAAATAAATGTTCCATCTTGAGCAAAGGCGGTGTTAAGAGCTACCATACCATCCTTTTTATGATCAGCATATTTAGCATAATGCTGTTTCATAAGATCAGGAAATTCAATCGCAGCCTCAGCCATACTACCCATCAGGATGCCATTACTTAATTTAGTCAGACCCGGTTTATCCTCGTGATAATATCCATTAACCAGAGTTAATAAATATGTATCCAGCTCCGGAATATCACAACGAAATATATCTTCAAGTGAAAAAATAATTTTACGTGGTTTCAGATAACGGTGGTAAGGGACATTAAATGCTTCCTTCAGATTGGAATATTTATAATTTTCATTTCTACTCCCAGGTATGCCCAGTGTCTGAAAGTAATCCATTGCTTCAGATCTGTATGCATTGAAAACAGAATTG
>CAYXQX010000273.1:5232-5643 GCA_964467485.1 uncultured Porphyromonadaceae bacterium
ACATCAAACCATCCTGGTTAGCAAGATACCAATCTATGAATTGCTTATCTATTGTTTGTACGGTTTGTGGTTCGAACATTTTGCTAATTCTTTAGTTACTCTCTTTAATCCAATCATATCCTCTTTCTTCCAGAACAAGAGCCAATTCCTTCCCTCCTGATTTTACAATCCTGCCTTTATACAAAACATGAACATAATCAGGAACGATGTAATCCAGCAACCTTTGATAGTGTGTAATAACTATTGTTGCTGTTTCTGGTGATTTCATATTATTGACACCACATGCAACTGTTTTCAGAGCATCTATGTCAAGTCCAGAATCAGTTTCATCCAGTATTGCCAGTCGTGGTTCCAGCATAGCCATCTGGAATATTTCATTCTTCTTTTTCTCACCGCCCGAAAAACCTTCAT
>CAYXQX010000274.1:0-5637 GCA_964467485.1 uncultured Porphyromonadaceae bacterium
GTAACCCTTATAAGATAAACCTGATCTCCTGTAATCCAGCTGGCATTCCAGAAGCGCCATTTTGGATCGTTAATGTCTGCACCATGTGCTACCAGGTAGGCCTTCCCATCAGGAGAATGCTGCATGTTTTTACCAAAATCAACGAAGTGAGGGGAGCCGATTTTCACGGGGTAACCAAATTTTCCTGTCTCTCCAAATAAAGAATTAGCTGGTGTGTGAGGGCAGGAGGTCCAACTGTGACCATAATCAGTTGAATGCCGAAAACCAACGAATGGCCCTATCCATGGCCAGTTGATGATGTCATCTCCATACTGAGTGCGACCATTGGGATCCAGACAATAGGTGCCATAATACCATACGTCGTTATATACCAATGAACCACAAGGATAACGGCCACGGTAGGGGGATGCAGGAGAGCTTTTGTCAAGCCCAATGCTATATGCAGTCATGCTGAGTGGATCATCCCCAATAATAACTCCCTGTCCTGTTGTTATATGCACCGAATCGACCCATGATTGCGACAAGTCAGTATATCCATCCAGTCTTTTTGTTCTGCCGTCTGTCCAAGGAGAATATAAAGTGTCATTCTCTGCCCAGGTTGGATACCAGGTATCGCCATAGTGATAACCACTTTTTATACCTAGAAACTTAATACCATTAAAATCCTTGGATTGTTCAAACGGACAATCTATCGGTGTTTCTGACTTCCATATAAATGGCTCAAATTTTAATACTTCCGGCTTTAATTCAACAACCTGAGCATTAACTGTGATACTTAGCAATGTAACCATAAGAATTACTATAGTCTTGCTTAGATGTTCTATTTGTGCCTTCATATTTCATATTTCTATAAATTCAACTTACAGAATCGATTAGGTATTATTTAAGACTAATCTTCACATTCTTTACACTCTCCAGCTCTATCCAAAGTATCAAATCATCACTTTGAGCTGTTGATCTTATGCCCTGCCTTAATCTGTCGCCCTGCTTCATAAGTTTACCATCAATTTTCACTTCCGACAAATTCCCTCCCCAATTCTTAATAATAATAGCAGGATTGATTAGTGGTGACTCTGGAGATGATTCAATGATCAGCTCAAGCTCATTGCCCTTTTCCAGCTTTGATTTCTCTATAATGTATGCCTTTTCAGATTTGTCATACACACCACCCTTGTATCCTGTGCTTATGATTGACATCTCAGGTGCATTGAGCCACGACTCAGCCAGAGGCACCAGCTCCGTTGCAGCTTTGTCGGTCATTCCCTGGAATAGTATTCTTGTTCGGGTTTTCTCATCCTTTTGGTAATCTATCCAGTGAACACCTGCGGTTATCAGAACATGACTGGCCCGATCGGGTGTTATTACCCATCTTCCATCTCCGGGTATCTGGGCGACAGGCCAGTGATTCCACCATCCGTAAATGCTTGCAGCAGGTTCCTGGTGGTAACCTTTGCCTGTTTTTGCCGAATAGCTGATAAAAGGTGGCGAATCCCATGAGCCCTCAACAATACTCACCGGGTCGGGCGGGATTATTATGAATGGACGGTAATCCGATTTGGTATTAATCAATGAAATATTGGCGCCTTTTGGCAAATTCATGTTCGACTCTATCGTCTGATATGAATAGCCATGATGCTCACCCTTCATATTAACAAGAGTAATCTCCTCATCTTCTAACACATCTGCAGGGTAGTGATCAGGTGGGAGAAGAATCATCTGTTCGAGCCAATCATGTCGGCGTTCAGGTTGGGAATAGTGCAGCTCCTGGATTCTTATACCGGTCATATCAGGATAAATAATATGATACTCATCACACCATTCACCCCGACCGTCATCGCCAACAGCTGCTATCTTATCAAAGCTATCATTAAGGGCATAACGCCAATGAACCACTACCCTCGCATCATTACTTTCTATCAGCCTCACATGTGAGTATTTACAATGCCTATCCATAATAGGCTCGGCACAGCCCTGTACATCATTACCCCAGGTTTCAAGCCATTCATTAATACTCCAAATTCCATTTTCGGAAACCCAGCTTGGGACAAAACTAGCGCCTCTCCAGAAGATAAACTGAACCGGCGAATCATCAAACCTTACAAAAATATCAGGCTTATCACTTACCCTCCACATGTCATCCCATTCGCTGTAGTAATCAAGTTTTGTATAATAAGCACCAAATGCCCCGGTTCCAACCGGTCCGACAGGAAATTTATTCCTTACACTAAGCTCGGGCTCATTAATAACAGGCACCTTGTCAATATCGTCCTTTATCTGTTTCCCGGTTTTTGCAATGCTTGTCACACAAATTTCATCCAGAATACCATCCAGGAAAAAATAGGTATCGGGAGTAGTGAGTTGGTATTCTTCCCATACCTGTGAGAAATTATTTCGTCCTATAGTGGCTGCGCCATATCTTGAGGGAACATATTCACCCCTAATATTTACTACAAGCATTTCTTTACCGTTAACATACACAACGATCTTATCATCAGCACTATATACGCCTGCTATATGAGTCCATTCCCTGAGAGGGATGCTGTGCTCCGTAACTGCTTCGTACCAACCGTTACCAGCAGCAATTTTAAACCCAACATGCCCTTGATTATCTATCCCGAAGAAAAAACCACGGATTTCATGTTCCGAACAATCTATAACAGGGCTCCACGACCACGGATACGCTGCGGGAGCTATCCAGGCCTCAACGGTAAAAGCATCTGTGATTGCTTCGGTTGACATCCTGTCTCGCCTTGCATAAGTCCGGAAACCGTCCAGTTTAATTCCCTTTCCTTTAACTCCTGATACATATTCGTAGTTTCCGTGTAAAGGATCGTTTTTTTCTCCGGCGAGATCATAGGTATAGCCCGCTGTGTCATTATCAAATGACCAGTAGCTGAATGTGTTAATTTCCTGACCCGTCAGATCTCCTGGCTGAATAAATGCCATCAAAATTACAAATACAGATAGGTGGAGCATTCTCAAGTTCTTCATTGCATTCCTCATATGATTGTTCAGTCTTTGTTTCATATTTATTTTCTATCCAACACTAATCCAACTTTCTTCCAGGCTTGCTGATAATTGGTAATCCAAAGTTCAGGAATGAAATCAAGATTCTCTTTATCGTATCCCATAACAAACACCTCAATACTTTTTCCCTTATATTCCTCTTTCACTGGAATATAGTATGTGTAATTACTTTCACGGCGTGAATTAAAACTCTCCCAGGGGTTACTCAGGTATGAGGGAGCACGATCAGGAGCTCCTAGCAATTCACCATCTATTTTGGCAGCAACGTATGCACCTTCTTTGCCATGTTTACCATTTATGGCCACACAAAGATAACTGCCTTCTGCGACCTCATCCAATACTATGGTTGATTTCCAAACTTTCTGGACCTTCTTGCTTCTTGGGTGAGCAAATAGGTTGGAGGCTTTCCATTTGGTGCGATCCAATTTTCTTCCTGATGTTATTCCTTCAATTTCGGTGACTTGCAAGGGGAAACTTCTAAAACGCAGATAGCGTACATTCTTACCTATAGGCAGCCTGATATCTGTTCCTGCCATAAAGCTCAATTGCTCCCAGCTCATCAAGTCTGTCGAAACCTCAACATATTGACCTTCATCGGGTTTCATCGGAAGAAGAGAAAATACATCAGGAACTGTAATTAACAGCTCATCTACCATTTGCACTTTCCCCAAATCAAGCCTGAAGGATCCGCGATCGGTTTGATATCTTTTAGTAGGCCAGAAACCGGTTTTTAAATCCCCATCAAACAAGTTGCGATCCCAAACTCCCAGATCAACAAAGGCTTTTTGATTAAAGAAAGCATCGCGGGCAGCTTTTACCTGAGGGATGGAAGTCTCGCCTGAACGCTGCAGTGAACGTACCTCAAGGGCATTATTGTCAGCAGCAAAAACACTTGCTTCGTATAGTGCTTCAGCATCATCTGGAATAGATACTTCGGTAAAGTCGTTCAGTTTACGGTGAACTCTATTCTCTAACACTTCTCCTGGAAATGTGTGCTTTATTGATTGGCCCTTCAATAGTTTCGATACATCTTTACCGTCGATTTTTGCTGATTTATATTGCTTAGCATTCAATAAGGATATCGTTGAGGTAGTACCAGGCATTCCCAACACATCGATTTCAATCGCCTGACCATCAACATTTTTTACTACCCAAAAATCTGCTCCCGTAACTGCAGACTCATCATATTTTTGGGTAGTGGCTAACAACATGCAAGCTCTAAAAGGCGACACTTCCACACTTACCTGATCTCCCTTTTTAAAAGTTCCCAGTACTTTCTCGGTAGGATGTAATTGTACTAAAGTGATTTTCCCATTGGATTCAATCCCTATTTCTTCATCCAGTTTTATGGTGTATGAATCATAATCCCAGGTCAAATTTCTAAGTGTGAGAATTCTTGTACTTTCATCTCCGCGAGTAACTGCATTAGGTCCGTAGGATTCCGGCAGGACTTTACCATTGACCAGAATATCTCTGTATTTTCTATGTAAATTATATATACGAGCAAGTTTAGAAAATTCATCATCGTTCAATAACCAGGGATTGCCATAAATTTCAGGAGACAATATCATGGATCGGTTAAAAGCCTGTAAAATAAGATCATCGTCCCAATAATCGATGCAGGACGAAATGCAAACTCCATGATCTTCAGTCAGACGTTGCAGGTCTGGCACCAGTCCGCGCGACAATGCCTGCCCGCGATGATGTGGAGCAGTCATACTATTTGTCATGTGTACATCAATATATGTTTCGGCACCTCCAAAAAGAAAAGTGGTAGCGTAGGGTTTACTTTTGGTTAAGCCTAGCCTATGGTTCAACAAGATTAGATCAGGACTGTACTTTCTGCACTCAGTCATCATATTAATAAAAGCATCTTCCTTTTCAGGACGCAATGGTCCACATACACCATCGAATTTGAACAGGGCAAATTCATAATCGCTGCACAGTTTCACCATCTGATCTGTTCGTACTTTTTCCTCTTCGGGCGTATCACCAAAACCGTCAGGTCCACCCCAAACACCCAAACGAATACCTAATGATTTTGCCTGCTTATAAATTGGATCAAAGCCATTTGGGAATTGCTTTTTAAAGCGATCAGAATAAATGCTCCCATAAAACCTTGCACCATCAATGGCACCGGCATCGAAGGCATAAATATCCAACTGCATCCCATATTCACTTTTTAGCCAGGCAAAAAAATCAAGATTGATGCGTGTGTGTTCTTCGTCAGCACCCTCATTGGTATTGTTTATCCAACTGAAAAACTGGGCTCTTGACGGTGTTTTTTCATCAGCTCCCGGGAAAACTTTTTCCTGCGATTCCCCTTGTATTATTATAAATGACAGTAACAGGAATGTGGTAAATATCTTTTTCATTTTTCTTATTCTAAAATGATTATTTAGGATGAAGTGTTAACTCCATCTTTTTATACGGTTTGGGATAGCATGTGAGGTAAGCATAAGGTTTAAATTTCTTCACTCCACCTTTCATTCCTAATACAACTATATCGATATCCTTCCCCTCCATATCCTTGGTTAATGGAATATAATAGGTGTAATGTGAATTGGCTTTTATAGCTGGATACTCAAATGGATTAATCGGATAAGAGTG
>CAYXQX010000275.1:0-5631 GCA_964467485.1 uncultured Porphyromonadaceae bacterium
CGTGAAATTGAAAAAGCTGACAAAAGGCAAAGTAGAAACAGGAATGCAGATTGAAGCGGTGGTGCCTGAAAATACAACTGCAAAGATATTCGTCCCAATTCATCGGTCTGACCAATTTGTCATTCTTGTAAATGATCAGCAAATTTGGGTAGATGGGAAGCCCTTAAGCGCCGATAAAAAGATCTCATTCGACACAAAATTGGACGATTTCATCATATTTGATTTTCAAGCAGGAAGCTATGAGATCAAAGCTGTCGATGATAATGTTTTTAATTTGTAAGATGTACAGGCGCATATGATTTCATAAAAATGAAACGTAAAATAAAAATATTTATCGCCAGTATAATGCCCGGTATCTTCATTATTGGATATAATGTAGGTACCGGAAGTGTTACCTCCATGTCAAAGGCAGGTGCGAATTTTGGACTGGACCTGCTTTGGGCTGTATTGGTGAGCTGCATAATCACATATTACCTGATTTTGAAGTTCAGCAAATACACCATGGTTACCGGAGAAACTTTTATCCAAGGGGTAAAAAGACAAATTCATCCAGCTCTGGCTCTTGGAATGATCATTCCTTTATCACTTGTGATTTTAGCTGCATTGATTGGTCTGCTGGGTGTGGTTGCCAATATTTTAGAGGCTTGGTCAGCAAGTGTTTCAGGTAATGGTCTCTCAGCCATTTGGTGGGCTATAGCCATAGCTTCAATGCTTTATGTGCTTCTTTGGTTAGGCAATTACTCAGTGTTTGAAAAAGTTCTTGCTGTATTTGTTGCCATAATGGGTAGTGCTTTCATTGCTACAATGTTCATCAACTTTCCATCTATTAATGAGTTGGCGAAAGGCTTGTTGCCTAAAATACCTGAAAATACTCAGGGTAGCGATAACAACTCATTGGTTATTATCGCAGGCTTGGTAGGAACTACGGTATCTGTGTTTACTTTAATTATCCGATCTCAGATAATAAAGGAGACCGGATGGAAAATTAAGGATGAGGCTCTTCAGAAACGTGATGCTTTGATCAGTGCCACAATGATGTTCATAATCAGTGCAGCAGTGCTGATAACAGCTGCAACTACTTTGCACCTGGAGGGAATAAAAATGAACAGTGTTGTTGAAATGATTCCTCTCCTGGAACCAATAGCAGGGAAGGCTGCTCTGAGCGTATTCACATTGGGAATTCTTGCTGCCGGTTTATCATCACATCTGCCGAATCTGCTAATTATCCCATGGTTGATAATTGATTATCGTGATGAACCACGAGATACGCAAACACTGCGTAATAGAATAATTCTGGGGATACTCACTCTGGTAAGTGTTCTTGGAGTAGCATTTAGTATAAAACCAGTTTTTTTGCTTCTGCTCTCACAGGCCAGTATTGCTATCATTTTACCCATTAGCATAGCATCTTTGTTCTATCTAACCTCCAATAAAAAGCTGATGGGTAATTCATCCAACAAGACAATAGATATAGTAATCCTTACCTTGATAATGATATTTTCTTTATATATGTGCATTCTCGGTATTAAGGGAGTTTTTTTAGATATTTTTAGCTTATGACAGGATATTTTAAATCACCATTTGCTATTCTTCTTCTGTGTGTTTTTGCAATAACCAGTACTGGGTGTACCCATCAGGAAAACATTGATTCACCACAAATTGATCAATCAAAAATTCTGGTGGATAATCTAATTTGGGATCTGGATAGCCTGCAAAAAATACCTGGATTTGAATATCTTGATAGTACATCAGGTGTAAGAGAGATCCTGTTTAAGGGGCCTGATTATAATGGTGAAAGCACGAAAGTTTTTGCATATTATTCTAATCCTGATATAATTAAAACAGGTGAAAATCAGGGTAATACCTTCCCTGGAGTTGTCTTAATCTCAGGGGGTAACCAACCCGCTTTTAAGGAGTGGGTAGAACGATGGGTACATGAAGGATATGCAGCCATTACTTGTGATTTTGGAAATATTCAATTAGCTGAGGGGCGAGGTCCTGCTCCGGAAACACTGGAAGAAAGGCTCGGCGGAATATACGACTCCATTGCACATGGTCCCGAGGCTGTTCGGGCCTATCGGACAGCTTCAATAGCTATTTTGGCACACTCTCTGTTGCTTAGTTTTCCCGAGCTTGATCATAACAAGACTGCTGTAACAGGTATTAGTTGGGGTGGTTTTCAAACATGTATCGTTTCAGGAATCGACAATCGCTTTAAAGCTGCCGCCCCGGTTTATGGATGTGCATTTCATGACGAAATCATATTTAAAAAATACCTTAAGAATAACATGGACACGGAGGGAAGAAAACTTTGGATGAGTAAGATTGATCCCAAGAACTACCTCATCTATTCACAGTGTCCTACTCTTTTTATCAATGGTGACACAGATGGTTGTTTTGATATAGTTCCATTTGATAAAACAACAAAGCTTATTCCTGATGTAAACAGGCATGTCAGAATTACACCTAATATGGGACATGACCATCCCTTGGGATGGAGACCTCGCGAGATTGTTACCTTTTTTAACTCTGTTTTTAATGATGGAATACCTCTGGCTAAAGTAACGAATGTAGAAATGAAGGATTCAGCAATAAATTTTGGCTATGAAAGCTCTTTAAGCATTAAACAAGCTGATTTTTATTATTCCAATGATACTATCCATATAAATGCTGAGCGTATTTGGAAATCCATCCCTGCAAAAATCCTGGAGGATAGAATCATTAGTCCGTATCCGGAAGAGGGATTCATTATGGGGTTTCTATACCTGACAGATAATATGGATTTGAGTATATCCAGTGAACTTCTTATGAATTAAAATAAATGGCAGCATCTTATAAGTATCGAATACTGATAGTCCTTCTGATTACAGGGACCCTGTCTTGTACCAGCAGGAAAGACGATAACCCAGTGGAAGGCACTCATGTCAAATACCTTATGGACATGGTGTATAATAATCTTGGACAAGCACCACGAATATCCAAATTTAATAATCCTGATTTTGTAAAGGATATGGGATACAATGGGATGACTCCGCATTGGTATGTTCAGTGCGGCATCACTTATGACAAGCTTGAGGAAGGTATTGTGCCCAAAGATTCGGAAGAAAGGCAATGGATCGAAAAAAATGCCATTGAGCTTACCAAAAAGATAAAGGAGGCCAAAAAAGCTGGTATAAAGCTCTATCCTTTTACTGATTTTCTTGTTGTCCCTCAATCCGTATGGAAAAAGTACGGCAAAGAGATGGTCGGCGATGAATTCAGGGATGATGTTGAAAACAATAATTATAGGAAACCTGACATCAGGATGGAGATGACTAAAAAGATCCTCCGTATACAGATCGCAGAGATCTTTGAGACCTTTCCTGATTTAGATGGACTTATGCTGCGTTTCGGAGAGACTTACCTGCACGATACGCCTTATCACCTGGGCAATAGCCCATTGAGAAGTGGCAAAAGCAGTATACCTGACAATGTGGAATTGTTGAAAATACTACGTGAGGAAATTTGCGTTAAAAGAAACAAAACCCTTTTTTACAGGACATGGGTGCATGATATATTCCAGTATGATCCAGATACTTATCTTGCTGTTACCGATCAAATTGAGCCCCATCCTAACCTGGTATTTGCAGTCAAACATACCCATGGAGATTTTTTGCGCACCTTCAAATTTAACCAAACACTGGCCATAGGAAAACATCAACAGGTGGTGGAGGTTCAGTGTCAGAGAGAGTATGAAGGAAAGCAAGCGCATCCCAATTACATTGCCAAGAGTGTAATCGAAGGATTTGAAGAATACGAATACCTGATGAAGCCTGAACAAACCCAATGCCTGAACGATATTAAAGATTCCAGTCAATTTGCAGGAGTGTGGACATGGTCGCGTGGCGGTGGCTGGCTGGGGCCTCATTTGAAAAACGAATTTTGGTGTGAGCAGAACGCCTATGTGATGGCGAAATGGGGGCAAAATACAAGCAAATCTGAAGAGGAGATATTTACTGATTTTGCAAAATACAAGGGATTTTCGGATGAGGATATTCCAAAGCTCAGGGAGATTAGTTTATTGTCGGCGAAAGCAGTGTTAAGAGGTAAATACACGCACTATGGCTCATACAGTGTAGTGTGGACGAGGGATCAGTATATCCATGGCTCGGGAGGTTTAAAAGGTTATTTTGACTACACCATACAAGAAGGTATTGTGGACAAAGTATTGGCAGAGAAAAAAGAAAGTGTGGATATGTGGAAGCGTATGGTAGAACTTGCCAGCCAGATAGAGACAAAAGACGAGGCCCTGAACGAATACCTTCGAACATCTACAGAATATGGAAGGATTAAATACGAAATTATTGAAAAAGGCTGGATCATTATGTTGATGGGACATATCGGCGACAAAACCGGGAAATACGATAAAGAGAAAATCATGGAAGCTATAGCCCGCTACGATGAACTATGGATAGAATGGAAGGATCTGGAGAAGAATAGTCCTTCTTGTGCCACTATTTACGAACTAAACGGCTTTGCCATTAGGGGGGATCTTGATATATACGGTAATCCAGAAACAGGTATTGGGGCCTCAATTGATAAATACAGAAGTTTATGAAAAATCACACCAGAATCAGAATTGGGATACTGCTCCTATTATTTGTAGTCAGCTCCATAGGAATCAATGCACAATCAGTATCAGAATGGTCTAAACCATACAGAAACTGGAATTATTATCCTGATCTTGTAATTCCGCCCAATCCTGATATTCCTGGATTTGAGGATATTAAAATGACAGATGTTCCAACGGTTTTCCAAATACCCGGGGATGATCTTTGGTACATGACCTTCATAGGATTTGACGGTCAAGGGTACCAGTCCTTTATTGCTGAAAGTAAAGACCTTGTCCATTGGGAGAACTACCGGTTAGCTATGGGATATGGGCCGGAAGGTTCTTTTGATTATGGTGGGGTGGTGCTCGGTGCTTATTTATATGAGAGTTATGATATTAAAGCTCAGAGGTTGCTTCTCAAGACTAAAGATTCAAGATTCAAGATCAAAGAGGGGAAATATGTTTCTCTTTATGGTGCTTATCCTCGTCAGGGGGGCTATGAGTTAAGACCTGGATATGAAGGTATTGCTTATAGTGATGATGGTGTACATTGGGAGAGAGCCAAGGATGAGCCGATATTATCTGTTTATCAGGATGATTGTGGAGAATGGGAGCAGAGTTGTATTTATCAGCCTTGGTTGGTGGAGCAAAATGGGAAATACTTTGACTTTTACAATGCAGCTAATGGATCGATTGAACAGATTGGACTTGCTGTTTCTTCAAACTTGCTTGACTGGAAGCGACATAACCAGAACCCGGTCATTCCACATGGGCCGGAAGGCAGTTATAATGAAAAGTTCTCCTCTGATATTAAAGTGTTTTGGGATGTAGATCATTGGATAGGCTTCTTCTTTGGTGTTGGTAAGGGGGGAGCACATATCATGGCAGCTCGTTCTGATGACCTTTATAACTGGACCATTGACCCGGAGCCTTTGTATAAAGCCGGGGGCAATCCTTCGGGTATTGATGAAAAATATGCCCATAAGATTTCCCTGGTTTGGAATCTGGCAAACGAAACATATTATATGTTCTACTGCGCC
>CAYXQX010000276.1:0-5621 GCA_964467485.1 uncultured Porphyromonadaceae bacterium
TCCCTTAACATCTTCAAAATCAATATCATTTTTTTTAACCTGATGTAGAAATGTGTTTTTAATATTCACCTTTACCGGTTCTTTATGAATTTTCCCATTAAGGAAGTCAACAACTTCTTTGAGGCAGGAAACACCATATGTTTCAAGTCCTTCAACAACACCTGCTTCCTGGGCATTCAAAATGGGAAGAATGATACCCTTGAAGCCTTCTTTCCTGGCTTGTAAGGCAATAGGCAGCACTCCCTTTATAGGCTGGAGACCACCATCCAGGGAAAGCTCACCCATAATAACAAAGTTCTCAACCATCTCCGGCCTTATCTTTTCATTGGCCGCCAGTATCCCGATAGCAAGTGGAAGATCAAAAGCAGCTCCCTCCTTCCTTATATCAGCCGGCGCAAGGTTAATAACAACTTTTTTTCCAGGCCACTTCATGCCTATTTCTGAAAAAGAGGAAATAATACGCTGCTGACTCTCTTTAACAGCATTATCGGGAAGCCCAACAAGATTGTATCCTATCCCTTCAGATACATGAACCTCTATACGAATTGTGGTTGCACTAATTCCATAAACTGCACTTGCAAATGTTTTAATTAGCATTTTTCTATCTTTAGTTCTATTATTATAGATGTAAAAACTACTCCCGATTGGAAAAAACAAATAAGTTTTTTGCAAACAAAAAACTTGAAAAAAAATTATGGAACATAAACTCAAAGAAAAATACTACAGAATCATATTTGAGGCTGATACACCCAAAGGGAAATTATTTGATGTTGTTTTACTAATATTTATAGTCTTAAGCATCCTGATTGTAGCACTGGACAGCGTGGACTCAGTGAGGGAGAAATTCGGAGGCACACTGCGGCTTGCTGAATGGTTAATCACGATTGCATTTACTTTGGAATATGTCCTCAGGATTTGGGTGGTTAACAAACCCTGGAAATACATTACAAGCTTCTACGGTATCATTGATCTTCTTGCCATTCTTCCAACATTTTTGGGGCTTATATTTACTGGCGCAGCAGGATTGGTAGTAATCAGGGCTTTGAGGCTACTCAGAGCATTCAGGATCTTAAAGCTTAACCGCTATACTAATGCTGCCCTAATTCTGAGGAATGCACTAAAAGCCAGCTTCACCAAAATATCAGTGTTCTTATTTACGATCCTTATGGTTGTGATAATAGTTGGAACCCTAATGTACCTGATCGAAGGAACTGAAAATGGCTTTAAAAATATCCCAACTTCAATATATTGGGCTATTGTAACACTTACTACTGTTGGTTATGGCGATATAGCCCCGCAAACAGTAACAGGTCAGTTCATTGCCAGTCTGGTCATGATTTTGGGCTATGGCATTATCGCTGTTCCAACAGGAATTGTAACTGCAGAAGTTATTAATTCCAGAAAGGTTAAATCGGAAAGGGTTTGCCCAAATTGTCTTCACGAGGACCTGAGCAGGAATGATAGCTATTGCCACCATTGTGGCGCAGAACTCGTTAAGGAGAAATAAAGCTATAAAGCAGTTTTTTTATACCTTTGTCGTGGTTGGTAAAGATCAAATATCTCGATAATAATGGCATTTTTAAATTTAGAAAGACCCAAGCAGTTCAGATACATACCACGGTTTTATGATGAAGCTAAGGAAGATCTTCATGAGCGGATTAAACAGGTGGATGATCAGCTTAAACGGGAAGGAACAGACGATTATGTACCAAGCCTGAAAGGACGGTTCCGCCAAAGGCATGATGCCCTATATGGCCCGGCAGCAAAATCAAAAAACAGAAGCGTGAGCCGGTGGTTTGTCCTCGTGATATATGCGGTGCTTGTTGCTGCTATCATATATCTGGTTATGAGTATCCTAACCAAAATAAGCTAATATTTCCGAATGACTGATATTATAAGGGTTCTATCAGACATTGTGGCAAATCAAATTGCGGCAGGAGAAGTTATTTTACGACCAGCGTCAGTCATCAAGGAACTTGTTGAAAATGCTGTAGATGCTGGTAGTGATCGCATTCAGGTTATTGTAAAAGATGCCGGAAAAACTCTGATACAAATTGTTGATGACGGCTGTGGCATGTCGGGTAATGATGCCCGACTTAGCTTTGAAAGACATGCAACATCAAAAATACGTGCTACAGAAGATCTTTTTGCTATCCGCACCTTGGGATTCCGTGGGGAAGCACTAGCATCCATAGCATCCATAGCCCAGGTTGAGTTGAAAACAAGGCGAAAAGAAGATGATATGGGAACCCTCATTAAGATTTCCGGATCGGAAATTGAAATGCAGGAACCTGTTGGTTGTAATCCAGGTACTTCTTTCTCAGTGAAAAATCTATTCTTTAATGTGCCGGCACGAAGAAGATTCCTTAAGTCAACCAGCACAGAGTTAAAGCACATTATCAGCGAATTCCAGCGAATTGCCCTGGCTCATCCCGAAACAGAACTCAGCTTAAACCATAATCAAGCAGAAATATATAAGCTCCAACCGGAAGCAAGAAAAGAAAGAATTGCTCATCTGATGGGGAATCATTTTAATCACAGCCTGGTACCTCTCGAAACGCCTACAACAATTGTTAATATAAGCGGATATATTGGTAAACCTGAAAAGGCTAGAAAAACCTATGGAGAACAGTTTTTCTTTGTCAACAACCGCTACATGAGGCATCCCTACTTTCACAAAGCTGTAGTTGCGGCTTATGATGCTTTGTTGCCACCCGAAACTTTACCGGCTTATTTCATTTTTCTGGATATTGATCCGGCTCATGTCGATATAAATATCCATCCCACAAAAACAGAAATAAAGTTTGATGATGAAAGATCAATCTTTCAGATTTTACTCGCCTCAGTTAAGGAAGGTTTAGGAAAATTTAATATTACCCCATCTCTGGATTTTAATCAGGAAGGAGCTATCGACATCCCGATATTTAGGGATACTCTTGAGGTTGAAATGCCCGGAATCAAGATAAATCCTGATTACAACCCCTTTGCGGATGAAAGTTCCAATTCGAAACCGATGGGGGATTATCACAAATCAAGCATAGATCAAAACTGGGAAAGCTTGTACGACGGAATAAGAAAAACCGAACCCTCTCAGGTTCCGCAGAAGGAAATTGAGAGTGGCAAGCCAATACAAATCAGGCAAAAATATATTATCACTCCCATAAAATCGGGCGTATTAATTATCCATCAAGCCAGAGCACTCGAACGAATTAGATATGAGGAGTTATTGAAAATCACAGCCACTCCGGAAAGCTCTGGTCAAAAAAAACTCTTCCCAATACAGTTTGATCTGAACCCTGCCGATCTGGCTGTTCTGAATGAAGTTAATCCTGAGCTGGTTAAATCGGGATTTGATATTGAAGAATTTGGGGGCCAAACAGTTATCCTGCATGCCATCCCAAGCATTCTTGACGATCAGGATGCCCAATTATTGATTGAGAATATTCTTAATCAATATAAAGAAGAAACCCTGGATCTTAAAACTGATATCAGGGAGAAAATGATCAGGAGCATCGCAAAGGTATCATCCCGGATTTCCGGCAAGACCTTGGGACAGGAGGAGATGCTTAGCTTAATTGATCGTCTTTTTGCCTGTGAGTCGCCGGAAAAAACACCTGGAGGGAAAAAAGTACTGACGATCTTGCAGATAGATGAGCTTGATAAGCGATTTATATGATTTGGATCGCTTTTTGATGTGCCACAACCGCAAAATAGAGTTAAACAACAAACAATAATGATGCAAAGATTTGGTGGAAGAATGGGGAACATCCCCCCGGTGGTGCTTAACTTGCTGATAATAAACATACTCCTCTTTTTAGCCACAATGCTGCTCCGTCATCAGGGCTTAGATCTCGAACGCTGGTTGGCTCTTTACTATCCAGGCTCAGATTATTTCAAACCATATCAGCTTATTACCCATATGTTTATGCATGCTAACACTATGCATATCTTCTTCAACATGTTCGCTTTATGGATGTTTGGTAGAGTTCTTGAAGGTGTGTGGGGAAGCAAGCGGTTCATGATCTATTATTTTGTTACAGGATTGGGTGCAGCAGGCTTTTACTTGTTTGTCAACTTCCTCCAACTTGGTAGTATTGTAGCTGATGCAAATGCCGCCATCAATACCCTGTCACCTGAAGTGTTTGCCGAGTTTGTCAAGGAACATTTCCCAAGACATATGGAAAGGATATCAGCTTTTATGTCGGGTTGGGTAAATGACCCGGGAAATCCAGGATATTTTAAAGAAGCTACCGATTTCATTAACCTTACTGTTTCACAGAAACTTAATGTTCCTACTGTTGGAGCTTCAGGTGCAATATTTGGTTTACTTCTGGCTTTTGGAATGCTTTTTCCAAATACCAGATTAATGCTGATCTTTCCTCCAATACCAATAAAGGCAAAATGGTTTGTTATTATCTATGGCGCTATTGAACTCTATCTTGGACTGAGAGGTTCACCTACTGATAATGTGGCACACTTTGCCCATCTGGGGGGAATGATATTCGGATTTATTATGATTAAATACTGGAATAAAACAAACCGTAAACGGTTCTACTAATAATGAATTTAAGCAACGAAATACGTAAAATATTTAGTCAGGGAACTACCCTCACTAAGCTGATATTGATAAACCTAGGGGTTTTTCTTGTTTTGAAAGTGTTAAGTGTGTTTTTCTTCCTTTTTCAAAACACCCTTGCAAACGACTCAATACTGAGATTCCTGGCCCTGCCTGCTGATATCTCTACTTTGGCTACAAGGCCATGGACAATCTTTACATATATGTTTCTGCATGAGGGTTTCCTTCATATCTTGTTTAATATGTTATGGCTATTCTGGTTTGGTAAGATATTCCTTGAATACCTGGATCAAAAGAAACTCCTATCTGTTTACCTATTGGGTGGACTAGCTGGAGGAGCCCTGTTTATTTTAGCTTATAATGTTTTCCCTGTATTTCAGCAGTCATTAAGCATTTCAATTGCACTTGGGGCATCCGCTGCCGTCATGGGAATTGTTATGACAATTTCATTTTATGTACCTGAGTATAAAATAAACCTCATGTTTGTTGGGCCAATTAAGCTCAAATATATGGCTATCGCTGTAATTATTATTGATATGCTAAGTATTCAGGGTGGAAATGCAGGCGGCCATATCGCACACCTGGGAGGAGCACTCTTTGGGTTTCTATATGCTAGCCAAATAAAAAAAGGGAATGATATCTCACGTGGTTTCAATAAAATGATGGATTGGGTTTTTTCTCTATTTAAGCGCAGATCAAAGCTGAAAGTTAAATATAAAAGACCTGAAGGAAAGCCTGAAACTGATATGGATTTTAACAAGAGAAAAGCTGATGATCAGCATGAGATCGACCAAATCCTGGAAAAAATATCAAAATCAGGTTATGATGCCCTTTCGAAAGCTGAAAAAGATATTTTATTCCGATCTTCGAAGAAATAATCAGACCTTTCAGCACTTCCTATGCGAAAACTCGTAAAATGGTTTCTAAAAATATTGGCCCTGGTATGTGCAGTACTCTTACTTGGTGCATACCTCTCCCGCCAAATCAATCCCACTGATTTCTGGCCACTATCATTCCTGGGTCTGATATTCCCATTGATAGTAAC
>CAYXQX010000277.1:0-5612 GCA_964467485.1 uncultured Porphyromonadaceae bacterium
AATCTGGCTCAGGTGGAGATTATTAAAGGTGCCTCTTCTGTGCTGTACGGATCATCAGCGCTTAATGGAGTCGTAAATCTAAGGTATAAAAGTCCGGTCGACAAACCTTCCAGCTCAATTAGGGTATTCTCGGGAGCCTATCTTTCTCCCAAACGAACGGAATTGATTTGGTGGGACAGCCCACGCTGGTTTACTGGAGCCTCAGGTTCGCATTCAAGGAAAATTGGAAATCTGGACATCACCACTAGCGCATATGTATTTAAGAATAAAGGCTATAGAGAAGATGAGTATAGTAACAATGCTCGATTCAATGCCAAAATAAAATACAGATCAAAAAAAGTCAGAGGCCTGTCCTATGGTCTTGGAACCAGTGGTATGATACTTAACCAGGGCGACTTCTTCCTATGGGAGAATGCTGACTCCGGTGCTTACAGACAAAACCCTGCAGGCACATCATTCCTGAATGGCAACAGAATTTTTATCGACCCATCAATAAAATATTTCACAAAGAAAGATAACAAACACAGTCTCATTGCCAGATATTACAGGAATGTAAATGAGATGCCTGATAATGAAGATAAAAACAGCCAGTATAACATGGTTCTGGGAGAATACTCTTATCAGCATAATTTTTCAGATAACATAAACTGGACTATCGGATCCTCCTTTAACTTTTCTCAGGTCCATTCAAATCTATATGGGGACCATACAAAAAATGAGACAGCCGTTTTTACTCAGGCCAGTGCAACATTATTATCCCGGATAAAATATAACCTGGGTTTCAGATGGGAAACATATCAGCTGAATGATGTAAGGGAATATTCTCATCCGGTATTCAGAACCGGACTGAATTATCAACTGTTACAACACACCTTCTTAAGACTGTCACTAGGACAGGGCTATCGCTTCCCTTCCATAGCAGAAAAGTTTACGGCCACTCAGGTTGGAGCACTTAATGTATTCCCAAATCCTGATCTGGAGTCAGAAACAGCCTGGAGTGCCGATGCAGGAATAATACAAGCATATCAATTTGGATCACTTAAGGGGTATGTTGATCTTTCTGTTTTCCGTAGTGAGTACACCAATATGATAGAGTTCACATTTGATCTGTATCTCCCCGATGCCACCACTTCACCTACCCTGGATTATGTAGGATTTAAAGCATTGAACGTTGGTAAAGCCCGGATTACCGGAGCTGAAATTGTTTTGAATGCTGAACAGAGTATAGGACAGCTTACTGCCGGCATACAGGGAGGATACACCTATATTTATCCTATCGACCTCAGTATTAGCGAGGACAGTACTGTCACCAATATTTTAAAATACCGACATCGTCATTCCATAAAGGGGGATTTCTACCTTTCATGGAGGAGGTGGACTACAGGTGTAAGTGCCATCCATAACAGTCTGATGGAGAGAGTTGATGATGTTTTTATTAACCCTCTTTTTGGTAACCTGATCCTACCCGGTTATCCTGATTATTATAATGAGAACCGTAAAGGGTACACTACAGTGGATCTGCGCTTATCCTGCGATATTACAAAAGGAACAAGCTTATCTGTAATTGGAAAAAATATTCTTAATGTTGAATACCTCGGAAGACCGGGAGATATCCAGCCACACCGTAATATAATGATGCAATTCCTGATGAAATTCTAGGAACTACTATTTTCTCTTTAACAACCTTCCTCTCAGTGATTTCTGATCTCTTATTATGGCATACAAATAATAGCCCTGGGGGAGATTACCTCCATTGAATTGAAAATAATTCTCCCCCTTTATGGCCATAATTTTTTCCTGATATATCTGTCGTCCAAGCATATTCATAACCCGTAATTCAACCTCACCCTGATCCGGATCAATATATCCAATTTTTGTTGAGTACCGGAAAGGATTAGGATAGGCATCGATCAAAGCAAAACCATCATTATCTAATTCTTTTATCCCTGATGACGCCTCAATAGTAATTGAAACACTGATGCTATCGATCTGGGTACCCATAGCGAGATCTGTACCAAAAAAATCCACATAGGGCATCACAAAGATCTTAAGAAAAAAAGTACCGGTTTCTTTTGGTGTGCCCGACACTGTAACACAATAAAACTCATCAGGAAAATACTCATAGGTTTCCCCATAAAATTCCAGCCCCGGGGGGAGATTTTGGATACTATCGAGAGTGATTTTTAGTAATTCAATTTGGGAATCCCCTATATTGGCAACATCAGGAGCAATAATCGTAATAACCTCCTCATATTCCGTCCCTACAAACCCATTAGCCAATTGAGCCGGACAAATCTGACCCGGCTCATTTACGTCAATACAGTTAACAGTATCAGGCACGCATTGAGAATAGGCAAGCTGCATGCTGCCAAAAATTACAGCAAATACAAAGATACCTGATCGGAAAATCCTTTTCATTTGAATCATCATATTTGCAGATGAAACGAACCAGAAGGGAAATTGTTCCGCTTATCTTGCCTCAAAAGAGAAGCTCAGACCAACTGAAACCATCCATACACTTTTGTCATAACTCTCAGTAACTGCAATATTAGTGCTACCCAGAGAATGAGGATATCCGCGGAATCCGTCTTCGTAAAGAGTATATGAACCACCTAAATCCACATCCAGAGAAGGGAGAACACTAATACCTAGTCCACCTCCAAAAGAATTAGTATTCAAACTGAAGCGTTGATCACTTTGATATAAGTCATTAACACCTGTTCTGGTAATCATCCATCCTCCACTAAGACGAAGCTTTTCAGTAAATCCGTATTCAATTCCTAGTCCGTATTCAAAAGAGTTATTATCAATCATTACTATATCCTGAGTGAGGCTGCCGTCATAATCATTACTCTTATCAAAATAATAGTGTATACCAGTTGATATCAGAATCTTATCATTTGGCTTTACAGCTGCACCAACAACTAATTGAGCGGGCATATCGGCAACAACCGCTGAGCCATCGACAAACATTCCGCCTGCATCTTTTCCATCAATAACTTCAGTTGCCAATTCCAACTTAGTCTTCACCTCATATTTAACGGAAAAGTTAAGCATATCATTAGGAGCAAAATTTAAACTGAAAATTGGAGTCACGCCAGTACCTTTTCTAATCACATTAGCTTCAAGATCTGTTTGTACATCCAGCTGACTAGCCGTACCAATCAATGTTTGGCCTAATGGACTTTCAGCACCAACAAAATCCGTATTGGCAAGAACCCTGAGATAATTGCCAGGTGTTTGTGTGCCTCCATAAGCCTCAGGTGTATTTATAGTTACATCACTTACATAACCACTATAAGTATTCTTCGCAGCTACCAGTCTGGCACCAATTCCCAACGACAATTTATCACTTACGCTATAGGAAACGTTGGCTTGATAACCAAAATAGATAGAGCTGCCTTTGAAGTAAATATTTGAATTATAACCTGTGATATTCTTAAAACCTGGATCAAATCCTCCAGTCGCCGCAATAATACCATCATCAAGAGGCTTAATCTGCGAATAGAGCATAGGCACCAGATCGGCTACCATTGTTTCAAAAGAAGGCAACCCATCAGCAAACTCAGCACCACCGCCACCGCCTATAGGGTTGAACCCAAAAGACACAGCTATATTGCCAAACTTATAAGCCGCATAGACACTTGGAAAAAGAGGAGCTTTAACAGTTCCCGTGTACTCAAACGCAGGATCCGACAAATAGGGATAGTTATTTGTAATGCTCTGATTCTGAGTTATTGACTGATTATGCAGAGAAAGATAGAATCCATCCTTATAGGTTGCAATTCCGGCAGGGTTAAAATACACTGCATCAATACCCAGAGTAGCATCCCTACACATGAACCTTGTAAATAGTGAAGATTGGTTTGTGTTAGTAACAAGCCCCCCTGCAAACAGGCCTGAAAATGAGGAAAGTAGAACAACAAGAACGAGGATCTTTTTCATTTTTCAATAGATTATGGTTTATTCAAATATATGTACATATAGATTAATAACCTAATAAGCCAAAAACAAGAAGCCGACCGTTCGCTTAAGCGGACCGTCGGCTTTGCAAAAATCATTCCAATATTTTTTACTCCACAAAGCCCCTGTTCTTCATCAATGCAGAGATATCCGGCTCACGGCCCCTGAACTTCACAAACATCTCCATAGATTCAGCCATCCCATTTTTTGCCAGGATATTCTCCCTGAAGGATTTCGCTGTTTCCTGATCAAACAATGAGGTTTCCTTAAAAGCCTCGAAAGCATCATGATCAAGCACTGCCGACCATTCATAACTGTAATATCCGGCATCATAGCCACCAATAATATGTGTGAAATATGTACTGTGATAACGTGGCTCAATCTCAGGGATGAGCCCTATCTTATCAAGCAAGGCTTTTTCAAATTCCGGAACATCTACCGGAGTGAGATCAGTTTGAGCATGGTAGGCCATATCAAGATAGCAAGCAGCCAAAAACTCAACCGAGGTAAAGCCCTGGTTAAACATACTACTCTTCTTCATTTTCTCAATCAGATAATCAGGAATAGGTTCATTTGTCTCATAATGGCGGGCATAAAACTTTAGCACTTCAGGCTCGGTAACCCAATGCTCCATAATCTGACTGGGTAGTTCAACAAAATCTCTGGCTCTGTAACTTGTACCCATCGTGCTTTCAGAAAAAAGAGCATCCAGGGCATGGCCAAATTCATGGAAAAGGGTTGATGCTTCATCTACACTGAGCAAAGCAGGTTGATCACTTGAAGGTGGAGTAAAGTTACACACCATGGTAACAACAGGATAAACCTCTTCCCCATCAACCACCTTGTGCCCGCGATAAGATCCACACCATGCTCCCTGACTCTTACTGGCCCTGGGATGGAAATCCTGATATAGAATACCGAGATGTGACCCATCGTTATCAAAAACCTCAAATACAAAGGCATCAGGATGAGGCTTTGGCATATCCTCTAATTCTTTAAAAGTAATACCATAGAGTTTATTGGCTACATCAAATGCACCCTGAATAACATTCTCCAGCTTGAAATATGGCCTTAACTCACTTTCATCCAAATCAAAATTGGCTTTTCTCAATTTCTCAGCATAATACCACCAGTCATGAGCAGCCAGCTTAAATTTTCCTCCCTCTGCATATATCATCTTTTGCATTTCATCACGATCCCGGGCAGCAGCCTTAATAGCAGGTGCCCATACCTTATCCAACAGATCAAATACCTTTGAGGTCTTCTTTGCCATCCTGCTCTCCATAATCATCTCAGCATGACTAGGATATCCCAAAAGCTGAGCTTTCTGAGCCCTAATACTCATGATTTGAGCAAGATTATCATCATTATTAAACTCATTCTCCTGCCTGCCTCTCTGCAGCCAACCGTCATAAACTTTCTCACGTAAACCCCTGTTATCTGCATACTGAAGAAATGGTATCCAACTAGATGGCTGTGCAGTGAAAACCCATTTACCCTCTAGCCCAACTTCTTTGGCCGTCTTAGCAGCAGCTTCAATAGATGAATTGGGCAATCCTTTAAGATCCTTGATATTCTCAACCACCACCTCAATAGAGTTAGTCTCGGAAAGTACATTTTGACCAAAATTAACAGCCAAAATCGACTCC
>CAYXQX010000278.1:0-5596 GCA_964467485.1 uncultured Porphyromonadaceae bacterium
CCTAACCCCCTTTCCTTAAAAGGTAAAGGGGGGATATAGCGGGGTGCTTTATATCTTTTTTAGTTTCCACTTGCCTCTTTTGAAGAGAATAATGGCTAGGATGGTCATTATTGTTTCTGCGACCACAATAGCTATATAAACCCCATTTTGCTCAAGCCCAAGCTTTATTGCTAAGACCCAGGCTAAAGGGATTTCTATTAGCCAGAAACTCACTAAGTTAATTTTGGTTGGAGTAATGGTATCACCGGCACCATTAAATGATTGTACCATTACCATTCCGAATCCATACATCACAAATCCATAACTCATTATCCTCAAGCAGGCAGCACCGCTCTCTACTACTAAAGGATCCTGTATAAATAATCTGATGAAGAAAGAAGGGGCCATAATAAAAATAATACCCATTATTCCCAGGAATATTGCGTTAATCTTTCCTGTTGTCCATACAGATTGTTCCGCTCTTTCAGGCTTCTTAGCTCCCAGGTTCTGACCCACAAGTGTTGCTGCAGCATTGCTGATACCCCAGGATGGCAAAAGGGAGAATATTATCACTCTGATACCTATGGTGTATCCTGCTACTACCTCGCTTCCGTAGGTTGCTACAATTTTCATCAAGCCAATCCAGCTGGTAGTGGCAATAAGCGATTGGCCAATGCCGCCAAGACTGAGTTTGATGATTTTAGCAACTGTCCTAAACCTGAGGACCATATCTTTTGCAGTAAGCTTAACCCTGTGTTTACCACTTGATAAGAGATAGAACTGGTATACTACTGCAATACCCCTTCCAATAGTGGTTGCGGTTGCTGCTCCTGCTACCCCTAACTCGGGGAAAGGCCCATAACCGAAAATAAGCATAGGATCAAGGATGATATTGATGATATTGGCAATCCATAATACCCTCATGGAGATGGCCGCATCGCCCGAACTCCTGAAAATGGCATTAATGATAAACAACATCATAATGACACCGTTGGCTCCCAGCATAATCCTGGTGTAGCCCGAGTACTCAGTTATCATTTGCTCGGTACCTCCCATAAGAGCTAAAAGGTCCGATGCAAATAGGACTCCTGGTACAGCAATAAACAGAGAAACAATAATTCCGGTGATAATTGCCTGGAAGGCAGCCTTTGCTGCTTTTCCCGGGTTCTTTTCACCTATCCTTCTGGATACCAAAGCGGTTGTGGCTATACTTAAGCCGATTGCCAGTGAATATACAATGGTAACCACTGATTCGGTAATCCCAACGGTGGCAACCGCATCTGCGCCAAGTTTGGAAACAAAGTAGATATCTACTATGGCAAAAACCGATTCCATCACCATTTCCAGAACCATAGGAATGGACAATAGAAATATTGCCCGGCCAAGCTTTCCTTCTGTGAAGTCTTGTTCGGTGCCTGAGATTGCCTCCCAGGTATCCTTCCTTAATTGTTTAATCTTCAATTGAATAATCTGCTGCTAACACACCACATCCTGCGGGGGGCAGAACGTAAACACAATCGTGTTTGCTATTAGCATGTTAATTTTCATCTGACTAAATTATTTGAAATGCAAATGTATGGCGTTTACAGTAAAATTCAATCTTTTTTTGAATTTTACTGTAACTAAAGAAATACTACCTCGTCAAATATGTATATATTAATGCCTCATTTTAAAGTAATTCAGGCTTAAGAAAGGCCTTAAACCTATCTCGATGATACGAAAACCTATAGTGCTTTTATTTATTCTGATGTTATCCTATGCCGGTACTCAGGCACAGAAAATCCTGAAAAACCCGCTATCTGAAAGGATAACGGAGTATAATATGCAGGTAAAACTGAATACAGAAACAAAAAAGATCCATGGAGATATGATTCTTAAATGGAAAAACCCCTCACAAGATACCGTGAGTGATCTGCAGTTTCATATGTATCTGAATGCCTTTAAAAATGACAAATCAACAATGATGACTGAGGGTAGCTCGTTCCTTAGTAAGGAAGAGAACCGGGGTTGGGTGGAGATTGAATCTGTGCTTGATCCTATGGGGAATGATCTTAAACCCGGTATGCATTTTATTCAGACGGATCAGGATATGAGCACTGCTGACCTCAGGCTTCCTCAGGAAAAACCAGAGCAGATGAATGATCCTGGAATGGACCAATCCGTGCTTAGAATTCCTCTGGAGAATCCTGTCTTACCAGGAGATTCAATCGAGCTAAAAATATCTTTTACTTCCAAATTGCCCCGACTGGCAAAAAGAACCGGATATGCAGAGAACTACTATTTTGTTGCTCAATGGTTTCCTAAGCTTGCGGTTTATGAGCCAGCTGGTATGCGTTATGCTGAAAAAGGCGGATGGAATGCACACGAGTTTCACCGTAATTCTGAGTTTTATGCCAACCATAGTCTTTATAAGGTTGATATTACTCTCCCCGAGGATTATGTTGTAGGAAGTGGCGGGGTTTTACAGGATGAAAAAAACAATGGGGACGGAACGAAAACAGTCTTTTTAAGAGCTGAGGATATTGTTGATTTTGCATGGACTGCTTCGCAAGATTATCTGGTTTTTGAAGATAAATGGGAGCATGTGGATATCAAATTCCTTTGTCACCCCGAACATGCTTACCAGGCAGAAAGGCATATAGCTTCTTTAAAACATGCGCTTCAATATCTCTCAGACCATGTCGGTCCATACCCCTGGAATCATGTAACTTTTATTGGCCCGCCACAAAAGGGATCAGGAGCCAACGGAATGGAGTATACTACTTTGTTTACTGTTGGTACAATATGGGGCCTCCCAGAGGGAATCCATCTCCCGGAGATGGTAACAATACATGAATTTGGACATTCTTATTTCATGGGCATTCTGGCTACAAATGAATTTGAAGAACCATGGATGGATGAAGGAATGAATACCTATTGGGAGGGTAGAATAATGGATCATGCATATGGAGATAAATCCGGTGTTTTTGACCTTCCCTTCTTAAATATGGGAGATGTTGAATTTGCCAGATTTACCTACCTGATGCTACCAAATCCCAAAATTGCCGATGCATATCGTGCTTCATGGGAATTTCCACATGGTAGTTATGGTTCAATCATATACCAGAAAACAGCTACTTGGCTACATATGCTTGAGAATATGATCGGACAGCCGGTAATTGATGAAATCTTCAAACGCTTCTATGAGCGGTGGGGATTTAAACACCCTGCCACACAGGACTTTATTGATATTGTAAATGAGGTGGTTGCTGAGTATCATGGGGATAAGTTTGGCGATTCCATGGACTGGTATTTCGATCAGTTTCTGAAAACCGGGAAGATGATGGATTATGCTATAGATGGCATAAGTGTTAGAAGTGTTAAGGAAAAAGGAGGGCTATACGGTGAATCGGCAAATATGGAATTTCGTGAGGCTGAGACTGTAGCGGATTTTTATAAATCAACGGTAAGACTGGAAAGGATGGAGGAGGCTATTGTCCCGGTAGAGATACTTGTTCATTTTGATAATGGCGAAGAGATACTTGAGAAATGGGATGGCAAAAGTTGGGCACATGATCTTGTTTATGAACAGCCTGAGAAAGTGGTATGGGCACAAATAGATCCTGAAATGAAAATGTTGATGGATGCTAACCTGATGAATAATTCCTATACTCGTGAGCCATCAAAAACCAGTGCTGCGAAATACTCAGGAAAATTCCTTTTCCTCCTTCAGAACATAATGCAATTTGTAAACATCTTCAATTAATAATCAGGACATGAAAATTTTAAAATCATATAAATCAGGCCTGGCAGTATCACTTAATTCTAAAAGGATGGCCAGCCTTGTATACTTAGTATATTTGATCCTGGCGTTATTACTGGTTATTCCATTTTATAGTTTATTCAATTCCGTTGCCGGAACCAGCCTTCTCCCCGATGAATTGCTGAAAGGTTTCGATGCAACAGCTTTTGGTGAGTTTCTCAGGGACGGAGGACAGGCATTTAAGTTTTATCTCAAAGGCTTATTTCCATGGATGATACTGTTCCTTGTGCTCGGAGTATTCTTTCAGGGAGGGATCATATCCTGGATAAGTAATGACCGTGGTCGCTTTTCCACAAAAGAATTTATTAATAAGTGTGTGACCTACTTCTGGCCCTTCGCCAAAACATGTTTCTACACCTTGATCATACAGATCCTTTTCGCTGTTTTGGTTTATCTCCCTGTTTCCTTACTCGTTGGGAGAGATAACCTGGCAGATGATTATATTGGAAAGACTGTGATTATTGGAATAGCAATTCACCTTATTCTACTAATCTTTGGAACAATGATAGCTGAATACACCCGCTTTTTCATTTACAGAACGGGCAATAAAAAGGTTCTGAAATCTCTTTGGAAAGCTGTTAAATTTAGTTTCAGAAGATTTTTACAGCTATTTGGAATGTATCTTATGTGGATGATTATTCCTCTCGCCTTGTTCATGGGATTTTATTTGATCAGGAATAACTGGAATGTAAACAATGGATTGATGATTTTATTTCTTTTCCTGATTCAGCAAGTATTCATCTGGTTAAGATTTTTATTGAAAATTCAGAAAACCAGCATTTTTTACAAGTATTTGGTATTAGTCGCTCCTGCTGCTTAAATCAAACTTATTACTTTTATGTGATATTTTTGATTTGACATGATTAAACCAATTCTTTATGAGTAAAAATCTTCTCAACTTCCTATTATTATTGGTTGTTAATGTTGCTGTTTCTTACAGTCAGCCTGTTTTTGATATTGAAAATGCCCCTTCTCCTCTTTTCCGTGATCCTTTGTATGATGGCGCTGCCGATCCTTCTGTCATCTGGAATGAAGAAGCAGGTGAGTGGTGGGTGTTTTATACTCAGCGTAGGGCAAACATACCCTCTCAGGGTGTTTCCTGGTGTTATGGAACAAATTTAGGAATTGCTGCTTCGGCCGATGATGGAAAGACATGGTATTACAAAGGTGTATGCAAGGGTCTGGATTTTGAAGAAGGACAATTAACATTTTGGGCTCCGGAGGTGCTTGAGTCCAATGGTGAGTACCATATGTTTGTTACCTTCATCAGGGGTATATACCATGCCTGGGGAGGAGAACGGCATATCATTCACCTAACTAGTCCTGATCTTTTTTCATGGACTTTTCAGAAACAACTGGAGCTGGCTTCGGATAGGGTAATTGATCCCGGGGTAGTACAATTAGAGAATGGTATCTGGAGGTTATGGTATAAGGATGAAGCAGCGGGTTCTCACTCAAAAGCTGCTGATAGTGATAACCTTTACGATTGGAATATGGTGGGTGAAAGTAGCGTGACCGACAGATCCCACGAAGCCCCAAACGTTATTCGCTGGAAAGATTATTATTGGTTACTGGGCGATACTGGCAGTGGAATTCCCGTATATCGTTCCTCGGATGGCAACAATTGGGAGTCCCAGGGCTTAATTATGGTTGACCCGGGCCAAAGAGATGATGATGCTTGGTTTGGTCAACATCCTGATGTTCTTATTCTGAACGACCGTGCCTATATGTTTTATTTTGTCCACCCTGGAAGGCGCTTCTTTGATAATCCTGATTTTACCTATAATCATACTATGCCATTTGAATATAAAAGAA
>CAYXQX010000279.1:0-4005 GCA_964467485.1 uncultured Porphyromonadaceae bacterium
TTAATTGTATCTACTATCTCATTGACTTTGATAAGAAGTTCTTTCTCATCAAAATTGGTCACCTCCCCTGTTATAGAACAGATTGAATCCTTTTCATTGATACAGCCCCACGCTAGAAAAAGGATCATGCCTGTAATTATAAATTGTTTCATTACTGTATATTAGATTTGATTGTCGCTCAAAACATAGCTTCTCCTTCTGAGGGCAGTTTTCAGGAACAGGCTGTAGAAAGATTTGGGTGGAATAATAACATTACCCAACATCAATAATAGTAAGGTAAACCAACATTTTTTGTGTTTCATTCTTCAAGACTCGTCAATTTTGGATAGATCCTTATAAAATTAAACAAATTAGCGGGTTAACAAAACGACATATCTCAAGAGAATCCCCCTCTCGTTATTTGGAAAAAGCTTACCTAAAAAGACCTACAGCAAGCTCTGCCCAAACAAGAAGAAGTACTATCAGAAGAACTACAGAGATGGCGATTCGGTACTTGGCATTCCTTATCTTTCTTAATATCAGATCAAATATTAGCCCTGTTCCGAGAAGTAAAACTCCTGCAACAACAAAATCTAATAGAGCCCAATTTACTCCATCTGTGAACAGCATGGCTACTAAGGGTATAAGCAATAGTAATACTACGGTGAGCAGAATGAATTTAAGTCTTTTGTTCTTCGTAATCATAAATTTCCTTTACTGTATAACATTGCTGCTTATCATCTATCTCACCAACTGTAAATTTACTTACTCTGCATCAAATCTATTAATTTATTTAATTTTTGTTTTAAAACTTCATTTTCTGCCTTTGCATTCCACGTTAATTGGTGTCTACCTTCACATCCTTGAACATGAACGAATTGTCACTAATCCTTAAAGCCTTGCCGCTGGCAGTGGTCACATTCCTGAGAATGACTTCCCTGGTTCTGACATAAGGAAACTTCTCCTGATAGGAATCGTCAATCATTTGCGGATTGAAATTTGCGAAAATAGCAGGCCCCTGGTAATCCTCTGGATGATTGGAGTCGTCAATATGAAGATTTTCAATGATGATCTGTTCTGGCATGTAACATGTGTAGCCGAAATCATGTCGACCGGAATAAGATCCGCTTATCAGCGTGACGTTTGTTGGCCTGCCGTCTGCGGGCACGAAAATACAGTTGCGGATAACTAATTTTCCCTGCCATGTGCTACCATAGTCAGAGCGCAGATTGATGAGGCTCCATCCTCGGATGGTTGTGTTCTCCACGGTTAAGGTCCCGCTCCCAATAGCATTGATTCCCATGTGCCCTAGGGTCGAGTTACGGATAGTGGCATTGGCAACCCCCATGTGGGCATCGAACCGGGAAAAGGTACAATTGTCATAAAGAAGATTCTTGCAGTAGTTAGAACCCAAAATTCCCCAATACCTGCGGTCATTAATGTCATTAGTCTGGCTGCAGGTCACGAATGATACATTTAGGGCACGGTTGACTGAAATGTCGTAAGTTCCCATAGAAACGGACTTCCCTGCCGAGCCAATGGTACGGTATGTTTTGTGTCCGGTCAAGATGGTGTTCTTAACGGTTACATTGGAGCAGTTGCGAATGTTGATGAAGCCGCCATAGGGTGCTCCGTGGTCTCCTTCGCGCGTGACGCGGTGTTCGAGTCCGTTCACAAGAACATTGGAGCGCCTGATCATGATGTTTCGACTATAATAGGTGTACTTTGATTCAGCCTGATTGGCAATTGTGATAAAGTGTCCTCCTGTGATGTTCAGCGTTTTTTCGTTAATGGGAAGAGCGGTGATATCCGTGATTTGGTCGAAGTCCCAGATGATCGGAGCGTCCATATCCACATTACCGTTTTTATCAACGATAAAGATATCTGTCTGTGGTGATCCATTATTTTGGTTCAGTCCAAACCGGATGTAGTGCGCCACGTGGGAATTGGTGACAGTGATCAGACAAATTCCTGGCAAGGAGACGTCGATTTTCTCCTGATTCCTCTTAAGCGAAGATATCTCTTCAAGTTTAAACGGTCGCAGGCTAGAATTGACAACGAAAATAGATGTATTACGGTTTTGCACTTCGGTATCATCAATGATGAAGCCTGCCGTGCCGAAATCGGTGTCGGTCCTGATAACCACTGTGCGCTCCTTTCCTCCAATGTAGTATGTAGCCCCCTCGTCGGCTTTCACCAAAAGGCCGTGCTGATTGGCGAATGCATGGGCCGCAGCGATAGCGTCTATATCATCGGTTTTGCCGTCGCCCCTGGCACCGAAGTCACTATAGCGGACCAATCCATTGGCTTTAAATTTAAGAACATCCCTGGGGGATACATTTAAATGTAATTCCCCATTTTCATTTGTGCGTACCTGAGTTTTCTCCTTTTTTGATGTTATCACAACCTTTTCAAACCGGTTTTCGGTCTGCCCCTGTGCTACAATTACACAGCTTAGTAGGAAGAACAGGAAGTGCATATATTTTATCATGAGCGTATAAGAAATTGAAGCATTTGAGACCTATGTAAGCAATTTGAAAAAATATATCAATCCTAATAAAGATTGAAAATGGATTTCATATATCATTCTTTTTCGAGGAAATTGAATAAATATAGGATCACACCTGTGTGGCAACTGTACCACCACTGATTATAACTAAATCCCACCACAATCCTGTTGTCAGGCTGAAGGTAGTAGGTAATATAATTGGCCGTTTGGATGGCACGCTTCCTCATCTTCTCGTCGCCGGAAGCCTCCGAGAGGTCCAACAGCATAGATGCCCAATTCAGGCTATGGATGCCCATGACAACATTGCACTGCAATTGCTCACGAATTCCCTCAGCTGGCTCAAAGCCCACAATCTTGTCCATAAAGATCTCTTCGATCCAAGTATTGAGTTCCTGTGCCATTTCAAGGTAAGCATTGCTCTTTGTTCGCTTGTCCAGCAAATAACGGATTACGTCGAGGCAGTCGTAATTGGTTCGACCCTCTGTGCTTTCTACGATATCTTCATAGAAACCACGAAATTCCTTGGTTCTGATGGGGCCGGTCAGCAACCATTCCCACGTTCGGTCTCGATAGGTCTTGTAATGGTCATTTTTGTTAAACACATCTAGATTTTCAAACAACTTGACAGCATAAATGACGCTGCTTGAATACTCTTCAATCACCTTTTCTGTTTTCGGGTCGACACGGAAAGGCCAAGTGCCATTAGGGCGCTGGTTCCTGGCTAAGGTTTGACCTATGGCTTCAGCTGCATCTAGGAATCTAGTCTTTTGACTGGCTTTATACAGTTCTATATAAGACAAAGCCATAATAGCGGCTTTGTCTGGCATAATACCTGTTCTATCTCGAAATCCTCCGGGTTTCTTTTCTTGAAAGGTGCTGTAAGGCATATTCCCATAGGCCCACTCGCCCGGTGTACTGTGTGTGATATTCCAATCCGCCAATTTCATAGCTTCCTTAAGGACTTGCTTATCTCCTGAATATTTAAAATGTTTAATGAAAGTATTGATCATCAGTGAATGGTGAAATGCCGGATATGACACAAAACGGTCTATGGAAGCTGGAAACGGCTCACCATTGTGCTGTAGGTTCGAATAGTACACCCACGGCATCTGGGTGTGCCCTTTCTCGTCGATCAGGTTGTCGGCCGATCCCTTAAACCATTTCAGATGATCCACTAGCAAGAAAGACATTCCGCGACGGATCGTTTCATCATAAGACTGGAGCGGTAGCAACATACCTGCATTATTACGTTTCGGTTCCTCAATCGTCATCATCTTCTTCCAATCTACATTTCCGTCACGTTCATATTTAACCGCTTCTCCCTCCACATTTTGACCTGAGACATTCGTACCCATAGTTGTACTCAGTATGATTATTGCCCCTAAAAATCTTACAATGTTGCTTTTCACGTATTTTCTCCTGCTTATTATTTTAAACATTCTTAAAATTACATTTCTTGAGCTAAATATCCATTATCGTCAAAAACCTATGCCATTGTTTGCTCATTTTTTAAACTT
>CAYXQX010000279.1:4015-5576 GCA_964467485.1 uncultured Porphyromonadaceae bacterium
ATTAATAATTGTATTATACAGGACATTCCCTCTCTCATCTCTCATCTCCATTATTGCACTTGCTGTATTGTTTGTGCCGGGAACAACTTTTACATAAAGGAAACCTCCGGATGGTATTCTTGATGTATATGGCTGAATAACGAGATCTGCTTTCGGATCTGTACTTCCCGGATCTCCAGGATCACGACCTAGTCTGGAGTTAGCATCAACAAACGGACCGGTAGAAAATTCGCTAAACCCGGATGCTCTATCTATTGAGTGGTATTGCCAGTGCCTGTCGCCGGTTATAAATACCAGACTGTTAACAGGAATATTTTCTTCCCGGAGCCATTCAAAGAATTTATCTCTTTCGTATCGAAATCCCTTCTGATTTACATGATTATCAGATTTGTATGCATCATCAGGTCCTACCATTGGAGTAGGTGTAATAATAAACCGGAAGGTGGCATCGCTCTCGAGTATTGTTTTTTTAAGCCACTCCTTTTGTTTTTTGCCCCAAATTGTTTTCTCAGGTCCATCAGCACTTTTGTTTGCACTCCTGTAATCTCGTCCTTCGAGAATCCAAACCTGTGCTTCCTTTGAAACTCTGAACGTACCGTATGTAACAGCACCTTTATCCTCCGGATCAGCTACCGGTAGTTGCTCTTTGTGCATATCGATGCCTTGTTGATGCAAAGGAGCTCTTTTGCCTAAAGTATCAGCATCGTTATATCTGTAATCATGATCATCTTTTTCCCAGTAGGATGCCGTTTTAGAAAATAGTTCAACCATACGCGGCTGACCAAATTGAAGATGAAAATAGTTCCGCATAGTTTTGGCATCAACACCCTGACCAAAAGGCATGTAGTTTGAATCGTAATATACATTATCACCTGTCCCAACAAAAAAATCTGCTCTCAATTTTGTAACAGCTTCTGCTGCCGGATAACCCAATTTATTCTCTACCCCATAAAATCTTCTCTTTGGATGATTATAGAACTTATCGAAGTTCATACCCGTTGTAACCGCAAAGCTTACAGGAGTTGATATATCTGCTCCTGCATGGGTTTTAAATTCGCAAAGCTGACCGGTTCTGAACTCTGTTTTATTTCGCCCATACTGCAACCTGTACGAATAAATGGTATTCGGTTTAAGATCTTTTACTACTGTTTTTATGATGTAATCATTCTCCGGAATCGCTTCTTTCCATTCCGTATATATAGCATCTTTTACATTGGTGGTATAAATCATAAACCTGGCCAATCCTTTACATCCGATATAGTCGTTGTTGAATTGCCAGTTTGTAAGCGTCAGCCTGGATTGCAGCATTACAGATGTTGATGTAACCAATCCTGCCATTTCGCCCTGAGCATGTTCCGGATGTGACAAGAGGTTCAGAAGTAATTTTTCCTCTTTTGTATTTTGACAAAAAACATTGGCACTTGCGATAAGCAGCAGGGTAATTGCTATTTTAATTGAATTCTTCATTGGTGTAACTATTGTACTTAAATATCTAATTTGAAAAATTTATAACGAATATAGTTCGGTCATAGTGCAAGAACTATTCAATTCCGGTCAAATT
>CAYXQX010000280.1:0-5549 GCA_964467485.1 uncultured Porphyromonadaceae bacterium
CTCATAATTCATAACTCATAATTTCACTTAACACCTAGCACGGGTTACAGGAGTTACGGTCAACGCTCCTTAACACTTAACACTTAACACTCCTAACTCCTAACTCCTAACTCCTAACTCATAATTCATAATTCATAACTCATAATTCATAACTCATAATTCATAACTCACAATATGTTTCCCTCCGTTTCGTTACAATCACATTGAATAACCAAACCTGAATTATGAAAGCTTTTTTTACATTTTTTATAGTCTTTTCAGTATGGGTCTGCATTGCTCCTGCTCAGAATTATACTCTCAGCGGATATATTCAGGATGAAGAAACCGGAGAGAAACTTATTGGTGCAAATATTTATAATGCAAGCAACTTAAGGGGTACAACATCAAATAGCTATGGGTTTTTTAGTCTTACCTTGCCAAAGGGTAATTATGATTTTGTTTGCAGCTACGTTGGACATCAGGCAAAAGAGGTAAAGATTGACTTGACTAAAGATCTACAATTGGACATTAGTTTGAAGTCTTCTGTAGAATTGGGTGAGATTGAAATCAAAGGACAACGATTAGAGCAGGCTGTTGAGTCAAGCCAAATGAGTACGATTAATTTGTCTGTGAAAAAGATTAAAAAGCTTCCATCTCTTTTAGGTGAGGTCGATGTAATAAAGGCGATACAATTATTGCCGGGGGTTCAATCAGGTACTGAAGGTGCAAGTGGCTTGTATGTTCGAGGTGGTGGACCAGATCAAAACCTTATCCTCCTGGATGGTACTCCGGTGTACAATGCATCACATCTGTTTGGATTTTTCTCAGTGTTCAATGTTGATGCTATCAATAATGTGAAATTGATAAAGGGTGGATTTCCAGCTCGCTACGGAGGTCGCTTGTCTTCCGTTTTGGATATAAGTCTTAAAGAGGGAAATCTCAAAAAATTTCAAGGTAGTGGCTCTATTGGCCTTATCTCATCAAAGCTTACCCTGGAAGGACCAATAATCAAGGACCGAACTTCTTTCATCGTATCGGCCAGAAGAACATACCTGGACCTTATGGTGCAGCCTCTTCTGAGAGCTATTGGAGGCGCGGATGAATATACCACTCAGGGTTACTTCTTCTATGATTTGAACGCCAAGATTAATCATAAGATTTCTTATAAAGATCATTTGTACTTCAGTGTATACACAGGAGAGGATAGTTTTTATAGAAAACAAACCCCATATACTTACCTGTATGATGGAGACCTTTTTACAGATGAATCATATTCAGGCCTGGGTTGGGGTAATATTACTTCTGCATTGAGATGGAATCATCAGTATAACAGCAAGTTGTTTAGTAATACCTCTTTAACATATAGTAACTATAATTTCGAGGTGAAAAACTCTTCGGAGTCCTACGTTGAAAATAGTCAGGGGACTACCAATGAAATCAATTCGCTTAATTTTTTATCAGGTATTGAAGATATAGCTGCAAAAATAGATTTTGATTATATACCGAAATCTAATCATTTTGTCAGGTTTGGAGCAAATTATATTAACCACACCTTCAAACCTGGTGTTTCTGTATATAAAGTGAAGAATCTTGATGCAGGCGATATAGATACAACGATGGGGGAAAGAAATATTCATGCTGATGAGTTTTCTCTTTATGTTGAAGATGATTATGAGATTTCAAAAAGGCTGAAAGCAAATATTGGTTTGCATTTTTCAGGATTCCTTGTAGACAAAAAGTTTTATAACTCACTGCAGCCCAGATTTTCCGCCAGGTACATGATAAATGAGTCGTGGTCGATGAAGGCTTCTTATGCAAAGATGCAGCAATACATTCACCTTCTGACAAATAATAATATTGGCCTGCCAACAGACTTGTGGGTTCCGGCAACTGATAAGATAAGGCCGCAAAAGTCGCATCAGTTCGCATTCGGCCTGGCAAAAACCTTCACCGATATGTACAGTCTCTCAATTGAGGGCTATTACAAAACAATGGATAACCTGATCGAATATAAGGATGGAGCTTCGTTTATGGGAGCAGGCACTGCATGGGAAGATAAGGTCGATATGGGTAAGGGCTGGTCATATGGCGGAGAGGTGTTTTTTGAAAAAAGACTAGGAGAAGTAACTGGCTGGATTGGATATACTTTGTCGTGGACCAACAGGCAGTTTGCTAATATCAATGAAGGAAAGATCTTCCCTTATAAGTACGACAGAAGACATGATATCTCTGTGGTGTTGAGCATGCCGGTTAATGATAAGTGGGATTTGTCGGCCAGCTGGGTTTATGGAACCGGAACGGCCCATACCCTGGCAACAGAACGCTATCTTGGTGATGTGAATGGGCTTATGAATTATGGTGGCATCGGAATTGGTGGGATGCATCCATCAGCATATGTAAGGTATTCGGATAGGGACAATTTTGTCGGGGAGGTGCAACGTATAGATGGAAGAAATTCTATTAGAGCAGCCAATTACCATCGTCTTGATGTTAGTTTCCAAAAAACAACAGAAGTGAGATGGGGGGAAACAACATGGACTATCGGTGCATATAATCTTTATAATCGGAAAAATCCATTTTACTACTATATCGGTAGCGACACAAGAGGGAATCGTGCTCTTAGAAGAGTTAGCCTGTTCCCATTAATACCATCTGTTACCTTTAGCTTTAAATTCTAAGAATTTTTGAGATGAAAAAAAGATATTTAATCCAATTTATCCTGATATCAATTTTTGTTTTGACTGCTTGTGAAACAACGGAGAAAATTGACGATTTTCCTCTTCGACCATCACAATTGGTTGTAAATTGTTTTTTCACAGAAGGAGGAGTCTGGGAATTTCAGGTAAGCAAGAGTTTATCAGTGTTAGATAATGCCCAGATAAAACTTATTGAAAATGCAACAATCAAACTATTCAAGGATTCTGAATTGATCGACACAATATCCGAACCGGATGCCGACTTTTGGTATAGGTCTGAAAGCAACCTGCCGGAAACCGGACATGTATACTCTATTGAGGTTACTGCTCCGGATTTTGATGTCCTCAGAGCCAATGAAATTACTCCAAAGGGTGTCCCCGTTTCGAATGTGTCAGCAGTAATACGTGACTCCTTCTTTCATGAGTCACATTATGATGGTAGAGTACGTTATTATGGTAACGTTGAGGGAAGCTTCAATATCCTTTTTAGCGATCCGGGAGGAATAGAGAATTATTACCAGTTGTCAATATACTATTACGACACAGTTTATTATAATCAGGAGGATTCGCTTGAGTTTGAGGTCAACAAGACTAATTTAACAATCTCGACCGATGATCCCTCAGTTGAAGAAGATGGTGGCTACAATATCAATTTGCTTATTAGTGATAATGTTTTTGATGGTCAGGACTATAAGCTCGATGTGGATTTCCGTGAATGGAGCGCGCTTAAAGGAAGACAGTATCTGATCGAATTGACCACAATAAACAGATCAGGATATCTATACAAAAGATCCATTAAAGAATATAGCTCCGCTGTTCATGATCCCTTCGCAGAGCCGGTTAAGATCTTCTGCAATATTGAAAACGGTTACGGAATATTCAGCGGATATGCGACGGAGATTTATCCAGTGTCGTTTTGGTAAATTTTCTCGGTTATCCCGTTATCCAGTTATCCATTAGTATTTTTAACTCATAACTCATAACTCATAACTCATTTTCATGTACCCCAGCCACGGCTCTGCCTGACGGATCTGCACTTTCTTTAAACTGCTTATCCCACTCAAGAGCTTCTGGTGTGCTGCATGCAATGGAAGGAACAGACGGAACACATTTTGCTGCTGAATCGGATGGGAAATGTTCCTGAAAAATCGTCCTGTAGAAGTATTCTTCTTTGGACATCGGAGTGTTAATCGGAAACCTGAATTTGGCATTCAACATCTGCTCCTCACTTATGCTTTCTTCAGTTACCTCTTTTAATTTATCAATCCAGCTGTATCCAACTCCGTCAGAGAACTGTTCCTTTTGCCTCCATACAACACTCTCGGGTAGGTAATCCTCAAAGGCTTTCCTGATGATCCATTTTTCCATCCGACCATTACCAGCCATCTTATTTTTTGGGTTGATCCTCATTGCCACATCAAGGAACTCTTTATCGAGAAATGGAACGCGTCCTTCTACTCCCCAGGCAGATAGTGATTTATTTGCCCTTAAACAGTCGAACGTATGCAGCCTCGATAGCTTTCTGTTAGTCTCAATATGAAAAGCTTCCGGGCTCGGAGCCTTGTGGAAATACAAATAACCTCCAAACACTTCATCAGCACCTTCTCCTGATAGTACCATCTTAATGCCCATCGATTTAATAACCCTGGCCATAAGATACATGGGTGTGCTTGCCCTGATGGTAGTAACATCATAGGTTTCAAGGTAATATATGACGTCTCTTATCGCGTCGAGCCCTTCCTCTATTGTGAAAAGTATCTCATGATGAACGGTATCTAAATAATCAGCAACTTTTCGTGCTGCTACCAAATCAGGAGAACCTTTTAAGCCTACTGCAAATGAATGCAATCGAGGATACCAGGCTTCCTTCTCATCGCCGGATTCAACCCTCTTTCTGGCATAACGCGATGCAATGGCTGATATAACTGATGAATCAAGGCCACCCGATAACAAAACTCCATAAGGAACATCCGACATCAGTTGCTTGTGTACAGCTTCTTCTAAAGCCAAGCGTAATTCATCAATATCAGCACCGTTTTCAGCAACAGCATTGTATTCTTCCCAGTCTCTCTTATACCACTTCTTCATTTCTCCCTCAGGACTGTAATAGTAATGACCAGGCAAGAATTCTTCTATCTTACTGCATACACCTTCCAGTGCTTTTAATTCAGAAGCCACATAAAACTGACCATGAATATCCCAACCCATATAAAGAGGGTTTATCCCGATGTGGTCACGTGCAATGAGATAACAATCCTTCTCTTCATCATATAAAGCAAAAGCAAACTGTCCGTTTAACTCTTCAATGAAATCTTTCCCATGTTTGCGATACAAGGCCAGAATAACTTCACAATCCGACTCTGTTTGGAATTGATATGTTCCGTTAATATTTTTTCTTATATCCTGATGATTAAAAATCTCTCCGTTAACCGCTAATATAACCTTACGATCAGGGGTGTACAAAGGTTGTCCTCCTGATGCAGGGTCGACAATTGATAACCTCTCATGAGCTAATACCGCCTTTTCTCCACAGTAAATACCCGACCAATCAGGTCCGCGGTGACGAACCTTCTTCGACATCTCCAGGATCTGAGGTCTGATACTCTGAGAATCCTGCTTTAATTCAAATACTCCTACTATTCCACACATCTTCTTAATTGTTAATGGTCAATGGTTTCCCGAGTAAACTCGGGACCAGCAAAACTGGAATTGTTTCCCGAGTAAACTCGGGACCAGCAAAACTGGAATTGTTAATTGTTAACACCCTGCAATCCGCAACCCATAACTCATAACTCATAACTCATAATTCATAATTCATAACTCATAATTCATAACTCATAACTCATAACTCATAACTCATAACTCATAACTCAT
>CAYXQX010000281.1:0-5543 GCA_964467485.1 uncultured Porphyromonadaceae bacterium
GTTGGACTTAATCAAACGAGGCTTGATAGATTGCTTTTAATAAGTATGCTTCCCGACAAGGTTCGATTCTCTCAATCTCCATAACCATCTCAAAAATGATACCCATCTATTTCTTTTACTGTTTCTTCTAACTATTTCTCTCGGCTCTGGGTACGATGAAGCAACTATAATGACCTGAAGTTAAACACTTTGGGTGTTTATATTTTTAGGTGGGTGCGGTGAAAAACCACAATACATCGACATTCACACCAGCTCATGTATTGAATTAATACTACCATTTTTGTTTCCCCAAAATTTCTCAACACTTCCTGAACACTTTCTGGGAAAGTTAGTGGTAATTTTGAAAGTAAATAAAAGGAGCTTGCCATGGAAAACATTAAAAAATTAACATCCGTTTTGTTTTTCTCAATTGTATGCCTATTCTTTTCAACAACTACTTCATTCTCCCAACAGTCAATAGGTAAGCTTTATGAAAAAGCTCTTTACACAGAAGAAGTAAAGGGAGAATTGCCTCAGGCCATCGATTTATATCAGCAGATATTAAAAAGCAATCCCGAAAACAGGCAAATTGCAGCAAAAGCATTATTGCATCTTGGAATATGCCACGAAAAAATGGGATTGAAAGAAGCCCAGGGAATGTATAATGATGTTATCACCAAATATTCTGAACAAATAGATGAAGTGGCATTGGCAAGAGAAAAATTAATGCATCTTGAAGCTTATGTTGCTGATATAAACAGAAAGGCTGAACAACACCTGAAAAAGGGAAATGAACTGTTTAGCCGGTGGGAATACGAATCGGCCATTGAAGAATATAACAAAGCGATTGAACTTGATCCAAATACCCTGCTTGCTCAAAACGCTGGCTATTGTATCGGCCAGTCGTGGTTCAGGGCCGGGAAATACGATATTGCCCTGGCTGCTTTTAAGAAGCTGATTGAAGAAAACCCTGAAAGCAATATTGCGCCGGTAACCGAACTTATGATTGAACAGGTGGAACATGTTCTGAAAAACAACAATCCACAGGTGATGCCAGAAATGAATGCAGATGAAAATACCATTGTTGATCCGGAAACGGGGATTACTTACAGGAAGATTAAGACTTTTACTGGGAATAATGATTTGATTAGTTATACTACAGGTGGATTTAATATGATGCCGGATGGCAGGTTTTTAGTGCTTGAAAACAAAGTGGTTCCGACTGACGGTAGTGATCCGTTTGACCTTGTTAATATGGATGCGCAACGTGCAGTCTATTCACCCGACATGAAAAATGCCGCCTTTTATGCCGACAGTGCGATCTGGATTGTTCCCGTTTCTCCTGAAACCGGTCAAGCCAATGGGCCACCAAAAAAACTGCTTGACGGAGGCTACAGATTTCAATCTATTATGAGCTGGTCACCTGACGGGGGAAAAATTGCTTTTTCAAGATATGATGAAAGCAATAGAGGAAGTATTTGGACCATATCTATCTCTGATGGTAAACTAATGCCCATTACAAATTCTTTGGGAATTAAACGTACTCCCGCCTGGTCGCCAGATGGCAGGTCAATTGCCTACGAGGATGATGGTATCTGGATTACCCCGACTAATGGTAATGAATCAAAATTGATATCAAAAAATGGAGGAAACCCCCATTGGTCAACCGATGGTAAATGGTTATTCTTAACAAAATCTGAAGGGCATTTTTATTCTTTGGATAATAAGAATAGTTATAAATTTAATTTTCCAAAACAAGTTGGAAGTTTTGGGACATTCTCTTCCTCGGGAGATAAATTACTTTTTTACAAATCTTCATTTGATGGGATATGGGGAATAAAAGTGGTTTCAATTTTAGGAGGGCCTTCTTTTACACCTGCAAGAACTGATGCAGTGTACGGTTCAACCTGGTCTCCAGATGGAAAATTTTTACTTGCGCAAAGTGCAAATGAAGATGGGAACATAATATATAAAATTGTTCCTATGACGGGAGAGAAATCAGTAGTAGTCAATATTAAAACTGACTTAAGCGGGGATCCGTTTCCTTTTAGTACTTCAAATGATATGACACAGCTTGCCTTCGTAATTAAAAGAGAAGACGGTAATCAGGATTTGTATATTGCCCCGTTTTCAATTGAAGATGCATGTACCACCGGCCCTGCACGTTTGGTTTTTGAAGGGTGGAAAGGAGGTGCTTTTAATGTAACTTTCTCATGGTCAAATGACGGAACAAAACTAGCATTGATTCATAAAGGAGATATTTGGATAATTCCTTTAGAAGATGGAAGCCCCTTACAAATTACAAATACTCCTATGGACCGACGAATTGTTAGATGGTCTCCTGATGGAAAAATGATTTCATATCATATTCCAACAAAACAAACCGGTATAATGTACACTATTCCTGCGAGTGGAGGGAATCCAAAGGAAGTTACCAAAGTTGAAAATGGAACAACAACATGGTCGCCTAACAGCAAGAGCATAACAATGATTTCAAATAATAAATTGATATTAGTTTCAATAGATGGTGAAAAAATAAAATCCATTGGTATTCCAAAAGAATTTGGAGCAAATCAATATATTGAACTTAAGTACAGTCCTGATGGAAAACACCTTGCTTGGATTAACTATAATGATGACGATTCCTATATTTTTTATTATTCTTTTGAAGATAATAAATTTACACAACTAGTTCCCAAAGTTCTTGATGATCTTAAATATGGTTTAGTATGGTCTCCTGATGGAAAGTGGATTTCCTACCTTACCTATGAAGAAGAAAAGGTTCGCCCGGAGGGAGTGCTCTGGGAAGCTGATTTTGAAGAGGTAAAGGGAAAACTACTTAAATAGCTCCTGTTCGTTTTTGCAACATGTTATACCAATAATTTTCATCCAACTAGTCCAAATTGGCTTGAAGATCTACACTTCTTTACCTTCAAATAATCCATGATACATATTTCCTTGGAGCCTATCATGGCAGATTATTTTGCTTCACAATGGATCTCATAAACAGAAGCTACAGAGCCTTTAAAAGACCTAATCCACAAATTTATAGCCTATTCCTCTTACGGTTATTATATGTTTTGGTGTTGATGGATTAATTTCAAGTTTTTTACGAAGGTCGAGGATGAAATTATCTACTGTTCGTGTTGTGGGCATAACATCATAACCCCAAACTTCGTCTAACAGATCATTGCGATGAATGACCTCATTCTTGTGCTGAATGAAGTAGGTCATTATATCAAATTCGCGATTACTCAGACTTATCTCATCATTGTTTACAAAGGCCTGTAGATTTTTGAAATCCAGTATTACATTTTCAAAAGTATACGTATCAATTATCTTTGGAGCCCTTGTTCCGCGTCGAAGTACCGCCCTGATTCTTGCAAAAAGTTCAGTAATGCTGAAAGGTTTAGTAATGTAATCGTCGGCGCCATAATCTAATCCTGAAACCATGTCTGTTTCAGCCCCCTTGGCCGTTAACATAATTACAGGTAGGTCAGGTTTTTCTTTCTTGATTTTCCGGCAGATCTCGAATCCATTAATTCCCGGCAACATGATATCTAGCAATAATAGATCAATATCTTCTTCTAAAGCCAGAGAATATCCAGTTTCTCCGTTAGAGGCTTTTATAACCTTGTATCCTTCTGACTTCAGATTGATTTCTAAGCCGGCCAAAATACTCAAGTCATCTTCCACGACTAATATCAGATATCCATTCATCCTGTTCAATGTTAAGTATTTAGTATGATTGTAAAGGTACTACCCTTATTTAAATCACTGCTTACCTGAATGGAACCGCCGTGGGCTTCAATAATATCCTTGGTTACAGTTAATCCAATACCAGTTCCACTTGTAGGTTCAGTGTCTTTTGATCTGACCCGGTAGAATTTTTCGAATATTTTCGGGATTTGATCCTGAGAAATTCCCAAACCTGCATCTTTAACTTCGATGAATATCTTGGTGTCTTGTTTGTATAGTCTGACATCAAGACTTTTAGAGGTAGGTGAATACTTTATGGCATTATTAATCAAATTAGCCAAGGCTTGTTTAAATGCTTCAGGATCAGTTAATGTTATTACATCTTCCTGGATGTTGGTGACTAAATCAAATTTGTGAAGATCCAGCCAATAAGCCATTTCATCCAATGTTGATTGAACCAACATCGATATATCCGTCTCCTTAAATTGATAGCGAAGTTTGTCGTCTTCTTTGGCGGAAAAGGTTAGAATATTATTGATCATTCTTCTAAGATTTCCAGATTCTTTGATGATAACATTAGAGAACTTCTTTTGATCCGATTCATTTTTAGCCTGACCATGAAAAATGGATTCTGCAAACATGCTAATTGAGGTAAGCGGGGTTTTTAATTCATGTGTAACATTCGACATAAAATCTGATCTCAGCAGAGCCATTCTCTTCTCCCTTCTGACGTCTCTCAAAATCAAAGTAATCCCCAGAAGCATGCCTCCTAGTAGTGAAATTAATGCTATTCCATAGATCCAACTTCGTCTTTTAATATATTTCGAAACAATGTTCTTATCCTTCAATTCAATTTTGGTGAAATGCATAGGGAAATAGGATGAGAAATTCGCAACTGTTGTTAAATCCTTGTCGTACGAAAAATCGGTTTGATTAGATTTAATCAATTCAATTTCATACTCAAATTCAGTTTCTGTGAAGGGGAATCCTTTTATAGCCTTCAGCCAAACTGAATCGATTTCCATAACATAGCCAATAACAGTATCATGTTCGGTATTTAGAAATATGAGATCACTGTAATCTGATCTTATCCCTTGATAGGAGTGTAAGCTATTATTTACTTCCTGTTGGTCAAGTTTGCTTCCATCTCTCAGATATTCCTTAATTACAACTGAATAATTTGAAATAAATGTCAAACGATCTCTCATTTGCTTGATGAAATCTTCAAGAGTAACTTTCTGCTCATTATCAGATAGGTTGGAAATCTGACTCCATGCCTCTAATTGATTTAATAAATCAGTGCTGCTGGGATTAAGAGGGATCAATCCATCTTCCATCAATGACATGAAAAGGAAAATGTCATTAGTAATATCCGTTTCTATATTTGTTTTTTGGAGTTCAAGTAGCTGAAAAATGGCGAAATAAGAATAAGGGAATCCTGATATATTCAGGGTGGAATAATGGTCAGTTAGGATTCTGGAATAATTGGCGTGTGCCTTATCGTATTGTTTCAATTCTACAGATACCCGAGCCAGTGCATTTAATGATTGAACTGAATCGGTGTCTGTTGAAGATTGTTGCAAAGATGACTGATAGTAGCGCTGAGCTTTCTTCAGATTCAGTTCCCGAAATTCTGCAATTTCAGCCTCAGCATAAGAATTTTCAAAACCTGTTGAAGATGCTTTTTTTGATTTTAGTGGTGGGATATCTATATACCATGGCCATAGGAAAGATCCATTCTTATCTATAAGGAAAGAGGCGGCAATGGTATTTTTAGAGTCTGATAACCTGGCTAGTGGGTGATCAAAAATAATGGAAATATCATCAAGCTTTTCCTGAAATACAGAAGAGATCTGATCAACAAT
>CAYXQX010000282.1:0-3894 GCA_964467485.1 uncultured Porphyromonadaceae bacterium
ACTTGAAATAGAGGTTGCCAATCGTTGGGTAAATCGCTTACTAGGTGATCAACAGGAGCCTGATGCAAATGTTAGGAAGGTAAAGTTTGATAATGGACTGATGGGGGGCAAAGAATTCAGTACAGGACGGTATACATTTACCACAAAAAAAGCAATGCAATCATTTAGTTTTACCGAGCCCTTACCCTCCGGGTTGTTGGGGCCTGTGAAAATAATGCAAAACAGATGAAACAATAAGCTTATAAAACACAAGATATAATTATGAAGAATCAATTCCTGCGTAATGCTATGCTCATTGTTGTTACAGTTGTATCAGCATTCTTGCTAGTTCAATGCTCCGTCCCAAATAATCCCATGACCGAGAAGTTTGTAAACCCTCCCGGGTCATACCGTGCCGGTGCTTTTTGGTGTTGGCTTAATGGCAATATGAGCAGAGAAGGTATCTCACGTGATCTTCGGGAGATGAGTGAAAAGGGAATGGGCAGGGCAGAGATTTGGGATGTGGCAGCTATTAATAATCCGGATAACTTTATTCCTGCGGGTCCGGCTTTTCTAAGTGACAGCTCACTTGCGATGATCAAATTTGCCTTTGATGAAGGAAGAAAATATGGTATTAAGATAGGAATGGTTGGATCGAGCGGATGGAATGCCGGAGGAACATGGGTAGAGCCTGAATGGGCATCAAAACAGCTGTATTATTCACAAGTGGTGCTTAAAGGACCTGTTAAGAAAACAGTAGAATTGCCTTTCCCTGAAGTGCCTGTACGTTGTCCTAAAGGAGTAGATGGTAAACCCCAGTTTCATAGAGAAGTGGCCGTTCTCGCACTGCCGTATAATGAAGAGAAGAGACTTGACAATACTAAGGATATTATTGATCTGACAGATAAATTATCGGATGGAGAAATTGGTGTTGACTTACCAGCCGGAGATTGGATGATAATGAGGTTTATTTGCTCTAATAATGGGCAGATGCTAATTGTTCCATCTCCTAAATCGAAAGGTTTATTCATCGATTTTCTAGATCCTGAGTCAACAAAAAAACATCTCTCTCAATTCATGAACCGACTGGGAATCAACAGAGGAGAAGAAAGAGATGGCGGTTTGGCCTATCTTGAATTTGACAGTATGGAACTGGCAGAAGGAATTGTCTGGACAGATTCAATGCCTTCCATTTTTAAAAGTATGAGAGGATATGATATTAGATCTTATCTACCTGTATTGGCCGGGTGGTCAATTACTGACGAGTCGGAGCGGTTCATGTATGATTGGAAGAAGACTGTTAGTGATCAACTGATATTCAGTCATTATATAACAGGAAGAAAGTTTCTGGAAGAGTACAATGTTGATCTTGTAGCAGAAGCCGGAGGCCCTGGACCACCAACATGGAATACCTGCCCTGTTGATGCATTGAAAGCACTGGGAAATGTTAGCATCCCACGTGGTGAATTTTGGGTAAAGCATAGAAGTATCTTCCTGATTAAGGAGGTAGCCAGTGCAGCTCATATTTATGGTAGAAATGTCATTGATGCTGAATCATTCACTACCTGGAGAAGGTGGAAGGACAGCCCTTATGATCTCAAAAAGATAGTCGACCGTGCCTTCTGCGAAGGCTTGAACTGCGTTACTTTCCATACTTTTGCCAGTACAGGTCCTGAGGACGGCCTACCTGGAAGAACTTACCATGCCGGCTCAGATATCAACCATGCAAATACCTGGTGGAATAAGTCGGGCCCCTTCATGAATTATCTGGCAAGGTGCTCATACATGCTCCAACAGGGTTTATTTGTGGCTGATGCAGCCTATTATTATGGTGATCAGGCCCCTAACTTCTATCCTGTCTTTCATGTGGTTCCGGAGAAGATAATCCCTGCAGATCTTGGAGAAGGCTATGATTATGATATAGTTAACTCCGATGTCATTTTGAACAGGATGAAGGTTGAAAATGGAAATATTATTCTTCCTGATGGACTTAGTTATTCGGTATTGGTACTTCCTGATCAGGATTATATTCCTCTTGATGTGTTAAAGAAACTGGAGCAGATGGTTACAGAGGGGGCAACGGTAATAGGTAGAAAACCCCTTGGCGTTCCTTACTTGAACAATTATTCAGATGAGAATGAAGAGTTAACTATATTAGTTTCTAAAATGTGGGGCGATATTGATGGAGAGGATGTTAAGATTAATGAATATGGAGAGGGCAGAGTGATTTATGGTATGAGTACAAGAGAAGTACTAAGTTCTGATGGTATTAATCCTGATTTTCTGCATGCCGATAAATCATCTCTGGATTACATTCACAGGCGAGATGGAGATACTGATATCTTTTTCATCAGGAATAAATCAGGAAAAAAATATTCCGGCTCTTGTTCTTTCAGGGTGAGCGGCTCCTATCCTCAAATGTGGGATCCATCAACCGGGGAAGCCTATAGAGTAGAGAGTTTCAATAAGGAAGACGACCGTATGAAATTTGATATTGATCTTGAAGCAAGCGCTTCTACTTTTGTCGTTTTTGAAAGTACGAAACCACTGAAGTCATTAGAATCTATCGGGATTTCAGAGCTCACAAAAAGTATTAATATCGACGGCCCCTGGAGGCTTACCTTCCCTGAGGGTTGGGGAGCACCCACCGAGGCCAGTTTCGATAGGCTGATTTCATGGACAGATTCTGATATTGAAGGTATTAAATACTTTTCCGGAACAGCAAGCTATCATAAAACCATCTCTGTAAGCGAGAAGGATATAGCGAATAGCTCAAGTATTGAAATTGATCTGGGAGAGATTGCAGATGTTGCTGAGGTGTTCCTAAATGGAGAATCTGCCGGCATCCTTTGGAAGGAGCCTTATAAGCTTAACATAACGAAGCTTGTGAAATCAGGAGATAACGAACTTAAAATAGAGCTTGTTAATCAGTGGGTTAACAGACTTACCGGAGATATGGACCTAGATCCGGCAGATCGGTTTTGCAGAACTAATCAACCTTATATAACTAGTGATGATATGGGTAATGATAACTGGGTAGGGGATAGTGACGAGACTTTCAGATTGAAAAAATCAGGATTGATTGGACCGGTTCGTATACTTGTTTATTAGATTATTGGATTGTTATGAAGAAGATAACAGTACTCTTATTGATATTGATTTTTACAGCTTGTGGCTCTCCAGACACAAAAGTTTCTGAGCTTGCTGTTCAATTCAAAGACCCTGGTAAGGAATATCGACCGCGTGCTTACTGGAATTGGTTAAATGGAGATGTTTCATTTGAGAGTATAACTCGTGATTTGGAGGAAGCAAAAGATAAGGGACTAGGAGGTCTCGATATGTGGGATACTGAGGCGATGAGTAATCCTGATGGTTTTGTTCCGGCCGGACCTCCTTTTTTAGGCCCTCATTCTGTGGCTGTCATTCAGCATGCAATGAAAGAGGCTAAGCGACTTAAACTTGATCTGGGCTTGATCACTTCAAGTGGCTGGAATGCCGGTGGGCCTTGGGTACCCCCTGAGCTAGCAAGCAAAAACCTTTTTTATTCAAGTATCATTGTGAGGGGCCCAGGCCAAGTCACTGAAAAACTTCCCTTTCCTGAGGTTCCCATTCTTTGCCCCTTAGGCGAAGATGGACTCCCTCAATGGTATCTTGATGTTGCAGTACTGGCATGGCCGGATTATAACAATAAAATTATTCCAAACCTTTCCGAAGTAATCAATCTGTCTGACAAGTTTAAGAATGGTGAATTAAATTGGACTCCGCCTCAGGGGAACTGGAGAGTTGTCAGATATGTATGTACCAATAATGGCCAGCAGTTGATTGCAGCCAGTCCAAATTCTAAGGGCCCATTCATAGATTTTCTTGATCCCGATGCTACCCGGTTTCATTTTGAATACATACTAGACAAAATAG
>CAYXQX010000282.1:3904-5543 GCA_964467485.1 uncultured Porphyromonadaceae bacterium
TTAAAAAAGGAGGTGATCCTGACAATTCCCTGAAATCTCTTGGGCTGGATAGTATGGAACTTCATGAAGGAATTCAATGGACCACCAGGTTTAGAGAATGGTTTATGAAGTATCATGGCTACGATCCAATAGCCTGGCTACCTGTACTATCAGGATGGAATTTTGCAGATGAAGAAGAAAGCAAACGCTTTGAGTACGACTACAAAAAAACGGTAAGTGATCTCCTGATTTTCAGTCACTATACAACCGGAAGTGAGGTATGTGCCGAATATGGGCTCCAACTGTGTGCTGAAGCAGGAGGTCCGGGTCCTCCCATTTGGTCCTCTTGTCCTGTAGATGCACTGAAAGCTCTGGGTAATGTGGACATTCCACGAGGGGAGTTTTGGATTAAGAATCGAAATAATATTTTCATAATAAAAGAAATAGCCAGCGCATCTCATATATACGGTAGAACATTAGTTGATGCAGAATCATGGACTACCTGGTGGAGGTGGAAGGATGGCCCTTTCATCAGGAAACAATGGGTGGATAGAGCATTTTGCGAGGGACTCAACAGAGTTACTTATCATGGCTATTCCAATTCTCCTGAGGAGTTCGGTTTTCCCGGCCGCACCTATCATGCCGGAGTGGATATGAATCCCCAGGTTGTGTGGTGGTCTAAAGCCAAGCCATTTATGGACTATTTAGGTCGCTGCTGCCATATGCTCCAGCAAGGGCTGTTCGTAGCTGATGTAGCTTATTACTATGGTGATAAGGCCCCAAATTTCTGGCCCCCATTAGCCAATGTGCCTGAAAAACCCTTACTGGAAGGTCTGGGTGCAGGTTATGATTATGATGTTGTTAATTCTGATGTTATCCTTAATCGTATGTCGGTAGAAAACGGAAGGCTGGTACTTCCTGATGGTATGTCGTACAGAGTTTTGGAACTTTCAGATCAGGATGATATGACACTTGAAGTATTAATCAAGTTGGAACAATTGGTTTCAGAAGGTGCAACTATCATTGGACCTAAACCAAAGGATGTTCCCGGATTGCAGGACTACGACAGCAGAACCTTGGAACTTCGGGAATTGGCTGATAAAATGTGGGGACAAATCAACGGAACTACTGCTAAGGAAAATGAATATGGAAAAGGGAAAGTTGTCTGGGGTATGACAAGCAAGGAGTGGCTTATTAAGGAATCAGTTAAACATGATTTTTGTTGCCTTACTGAGAAACATCAGGAAGATCTTGATTATATTCACCGGCGAACAGAAGATAATGATATCTATTTTGTGAGAAATAAATCTTTAAAAGGACTCAGCGTCAATTGTTTTTTTCGTGTTGAAGGATCCAGACCTCAGCTATGGGATCCCGCCGATGGAAGTATGAATACTGTTCACATGTTTGAGAAAGTTGATGATGGAACGAATGTTCAACTTAATCTCCCTCCTGGGGGATCTACTTTTGTAGTTTTCGGGAATTTACCTAAAACAGCGACAGAAGCCTATCAATGTTGGGAAAATGGAAAATATACATTGGTCAATAGTAAGGGAAAAAACAAAAAGGTCGATGTTAATGATCTACCTGAACCTATACGGATAGACGGGGAATGGACAGTTAATTTTGATTCCGAGTGGGGTGGGCGTGCTGAGATTAG